>NZ_JBIWHY010000009.1:0-116348 GCF_044764345.1 Bacillus sp. NPDC094106
ATTCGCTCGACTTGCATGTATTAGGCACGCCGCCAGCGTTCATCCTGAGCCAGGATCAAACTCTCCAATAAAGTTAGTTTGTCTAGCATCTAAAATAAAAATTGACGTTTCACGTTGTTTGTTTCGTTCAGTTTTCAGAGAACTCGTTTGCCGCTTAATTGCGACTTCCTTATGTTAACATCTTCGTTTTTCGATGTCAACTAAGTTTTTGATTTCTTTTTTCGCTTTCTGCGTGTTTTGCATCAGCGACGTGTATTAATATATCACGCACTACATGTACGGTCAATACTTTTCACAAAAAAATTTCACATCCCGTTTGTACTTTATCATTCTTACAAATTTCATCAACCTCCTTTCTTTTTGATAAAAAATTCTAAATTTTGTGTTATATTGTTGCTATAGGAGTGTGATGGGAATGGGTATTAAGTATTCAAACAAAATCAATAAGATTCGAACCTTTGCATTAAGTTTAGTATTTATCGGCCTCTTCATTGCATACTTAGGCGTCTTTTTTCGAGAGAATATTATTATCATGACTACCCTTATGATGCTCGGTTTCTTAGCTGTTATCGCTAGCACCCTTGTTTACTTTTGGATTGGCATGTTATCTACCAAGACCGTGCAGATCATTTGTCCAAGCTGTAATAAACCAACAAAAATGCTTGGTCGTGTAGATGCATGTATGCACTGCAATCAACCTTTAACACTTGATCGGAATTTAGAAGGAAAAGAGTTTGATGAGAAGTATAATAAAAAGAGCTATAAAGCATAAAATGGAATTTATATAATAAAGAAAGAGGCTGACATAGCCGTCAGCCTCTTTCTTTAATTATACTTACGCCTTATGACATTCTGGACATACGCCATAAATTTCTAAACGATGACTATTAATAACAAAGCCGGTTGCTTTCGCAGCTTCATCTTCAAGTTTTTCCAAACCACCATAAGGAAAATCAACAATCTTACCACACTTTTCGCAAATTACATGGTAATGCTGACTTGTAATATAATCAAATCTACTTGAAGCGTCTCCATAAGTTAATTCCTTTACAAGCTCAACTTCTTTAAATACACGTAAGTTATTATATACAGTCGCAACGCTCATATTTGGAAACTTACCTTCTAACGCCTTATAAATTTCATCCGCTGTTGGGTGCGTCATAGATTCCACAAGGTACTCTAAAATAGCATGACGCTGTGGAGTAATGCGTACACCCGTATTTTTCAGCATTTCTAGCGCTTCTTTTAATTCTTCTTTGACCACCGTCATGCACCCCGATTCTATACGGATTATTATTTTATAATTCTTATAAATAGTGTACTCCTTTTCTTGTCAATCGTCAATATTTCTACTATAATCATGTGTTTTATTTTTCACCTAACCTTATTCTTATGTATATTTGTCCCTTCCTTATACATTCGTAAAGAAAAAAAGTGCGAAATAATCGCACTTGGAATACTATCATCTGAGGAGGTATGCCCTACCCTTTTAACTTATGAAACATCATAAAAAGTGTATAGGCATATGCCTTATATGAGAAACTTCTTTCGTTCTTTATTCCTTTGCTCATATAAGCTCTTATTTTATATAAGAAAGAATCTCTTCGATATGACCCTTCACTTTTACTTTACGCCATTCTTTTACAAGTTCACCGTCTTTATTAATCAGGAATGTAGAACGCTCAATTCCCATGTACTCTTTTCCAAAGTTCTTCTTCAGTTTCCAAACATCATATTGTTCTGCCACTTTATGATCCTCATCCACTAAAAGTAAAAATGGTAAATCATGTTTTTCAATAAATTTCATATGTCTATTTGCTGGATCAGGACTTACACCAAGAATAACTGTATCCTTTTCTTGGAATAACCCGTATGCATCTCGAAAATCACATGCTTCCGTCGTACATCCTGGTGTCATATCTTTCGGGTAAAAATATAACACTACATTTTTTCCGCGAAAATTGGATAATTCAACCTGCTCCCCATCGCTTCCTTCTAGTGTAAAATCTGGTGCTATTTCTCCTATTGCGACCATCTTTATCACTCCTTATATTTTCCTTCTACTATAACAAATATTACCTTATTTTTCATTGTCTATCACAGTCCGGACTACGAAAGCAAACGGTAGTGTATATCCAATTAGCGCCTCAACTATCGCAACCCATCGTCCTATTCCAACTGGGGTCACATCACCATATCCAACCGATAATAAAGTAACTGCACTAAAATATAAACATACTTCTACAAGTTGAAAAGAATGGCCATTCAATCTTTCGCCATCTTCCCTTAAAATCGAAAATCCACTTTCCTCTAATACAACATAGCTTAATCCAAATGCAATCAGTACCGTTGTATAAATTAAGAACAATGAAGTCAAGTTATACAAAGAAAAAAAGCGCTTTGACTCCGAATATGAACTCCATAACAATTGAACACTTCTTAAAACAGCAATTACTGCGATTAATAGGATCAGTCCCCATAACATGTCCTCCACCTCATCCTATATGTATGAGGACAACAAATAATTTATCCCACAGAAACCAATGAGCCCCTATTTAATTTCCAGCACCACGGTACCTTTTCACACCCTGATTCCAAAGTGTAATTGCAATCGTAAAACAAATTACGCCAACAATTGGTGTTGCAAATGCATAACTGTTCCATTCCGTTTTTCTAAGAAAGTATGCCGCTGGATATACACCAACAAATGCAAACGGTAATACAAAGGTTAAAATAAAGCGAATAACGCGATTATAAATATTTACAGGGTATCGTCCATAATTCCCTATATTATACATAAGCGGCATAATGGAGCTTTTCGCATCTGACCAAAAACCGATACTCGCGAGTGTTACAAATATCCCGCCGTATACAAGCGCTCCTCCTCCTACCATTAGCAAGAACAAGAAGATATCATACCAATAAAAAGATAATTGAAGCTGCACTGCTGCATATCCCATTACAATCATTCCTGTTATAGCTCCAATTAACGACTCTAATTCCATTCGTTCTAATATAATTTGAAACAAACTATGAATCGGTCTTGTTAAGACACGATCCATTTCTCCCTTGATAATGTACCTATCATTAAAGTCCCATATATTAAAGAAAGAAGAAAAGATAGCAAATGGGACTAAGAAAAAGCCATAGATAAAAATAACCTCTTCACGGCTCCACCCTTTTAATGACTGTGTATGTCCAAAAACAACAAGTATAAAAATTAAATTAACAGCTTGTAATAGTAAGTCGGATAATAACCCAACAATGAAATCACCACGATATTCTAGTTTCGTTTTGATATATTGGCTTGCATATTGCAAAAAAAGTTTTATATACAACATCTCATCATCCCCCTTGTACAATTAGGCGTTTTCGCGCCGTTTTCCACATCAGCACAATTGGAATAATAAGTACCACTGCCCAAATCATTTGGAATAATAAAGCTTGATACAACTTACTTCCTTGTATTCCTTCAGAGAAAATCATACTCGGAATATAACTGATTGCTTGGAATGGTAAGAATACCATCGCTTTTTGGGCCCATAGAGGATAAAAGCTAATCGGTAGTAATAAGCCTGAAAACAAATCAATAACAACACGTTTTGCGTACATAATTCCACTGTTGTTAAATAAGAAAAAAGTGAGCATTCCTGTCATTAAGTTAATTTGCGTATTAATAATAAAGCTGAATATTAACGATAGAAAGAAATACAGCCACGTTTGAAAATTCGTTGTAATTTGCAAGGAGAACAACAGCGTAACGATCAACATACCTGGGATTGAAAAGAATGCAAAACGAAATATTCCCTCTCCAAGCCCTTGCATAACTTTCATCCCTAAATAGTTATACGGTCGAATTAACTCAACAGCTACACGCCCTTCTTGAATTTCCATCGCAATTTCTCTATCAATATTATTAAAATAAAAAGCACGGGCCATCCAAGCAATAGCAATATAGGTCGTCATTTGAGAAATCGATAAGCTTTCAATATTCTCTTTTCCACTGTAAATAGCTTGCCATAGGAAGTAATATGCTCCGATATTAATCGTATAAATTAAAATTCCACTATAATAGTTTGTTCGATAAGCAAGCATCATTAAAAAACGAATACGAATCATTTCAATATACTTACCCATGAATGATACCTTCTTCATAAATGTTACGAATAATTTCTTCTGTAGACACTTCATGAATTTTTAAATCTTTAATTTGAAAAGCTTGTACTACTTTTGAAATGAGCATAGAGATTATAACTTCTTCATTCGGTATTTTCGCAATCCATGTATGTTCTTCTCTCGCCTGCGACCAAACTACATGATCATCTGGCATAATCATTGATAATTGTTGATACGAAACCGGCGAAACAAATTGAAAATGTATCTCCTTTTCCGCTCCCCATTGCGAACGCAGTTTTTCTAACGAACCATCATACATAATACTTCCCTCATCAAGCATAATAACGCGCTCACATAACGCTTCAATATCAGTAATATCATGTGTTGTTAAAAGAATCGTTGTTTTATAACGCTCATTCATCTCTTTTAAAAATTCACGAATCTTTAATTTCACAAGAACATCTAATCCGATTGTTGGCTCATCTAAAAATAAAAGTGGTGGATTATGAATTAATGCTGCTGCCAATTCACAACGCATTCGTTGACCAAGCGATAATTTACGCACCGGTTTATCTAACAACGGTCCAATATCTAATGTTTCAATAACATGCTCCATATGTTCTTTATACTGGCTATCCGATACACCATACACTTTCTTTAATAGACGAAATGATTCTTGCACTGCGATATCCCACCAAAGCTGAGAACGTTGTCCAAATACAACACCAATTGTTCTTACAAATTCTTCTCGTTGCTTATGCGGATTCATACCATTCACTGTAATTTGTCCAGACGTTGGTGTTAAAATCCCAGTTAACATCTTAATAGTCGTTGATTTTCCAGCACCATTTTCCCCAATATACCCAACCATTTCACCTTGCTTTATAGTAAACGAAACATCATTCACTGCTGGTACTATTTTATAGTTACGATTTAATAAATCGCGAAAAGCACCCTTTAAGCCCGAACGACTTGAATATGTTGTAAATTCTTTACGTAATCCTTGTACCTCAATTACCGATTTCATAACCGGACCTCCTCCCTAAATATCACAACGAATAGTTTACCCAACTACTATCCCTATCACAAACAATACGTCTTTTTGAAAAACATGTTAAAATAATACATAGATTTTTGTAAGGAGATGAATTGTAGTGAATTTCACAAAGTCAGAAGCATTACATAAAGAAGCGTTAGAACATATTGTTGGTGGTGTTAATAGTCCTTCACGTTCTTTTAAAGCCGTTGGCGGTGGTTCACCTGTTGCAATGGAACGTGGGAAAGGTGCTTATTTTTGGGATGTAGATGGTAATAAATATATCGACTATTTAGCAGCATATGGTCCAATTATTACAGGGCATGCTCATCCTCACATAACGGAAGCAATTAAAACAGCTGCTGAAAATGGTGTACTATACGGGACACCGACAGCACTAGAAGTAAAGTTTGCAAAAATGTTAAAAGAAGCAATGCCTGCTTTAGATAAAGTTCGTTTCGTAAACTCTGGTACAGAATCTGTTATGACAACGATTCGCGTAGCTCGTGCTTACACAGGTCGCACAAAAATCATGAAATTTGCTGGTTGCTACCATGGTCATTCAGATTTAGTACTTGTAGCAGCTGGTTCAGGTCCTTCTACTCTTGGCACGCCTGATTCAGCCGGAGTACCACAAAGTATCGCACAAGAAGTTATTACCGTTCCATTTAATAATGTGGAAACATTAAAAGAGGCACTAGATAAATGGGGACATGAAGTAGCAGCTATTCTTGTAGAACCAATCGTTGGGAACTTCGGAATTGTAGAACCTAAACCTGGTTTCCTTGAAAAAGTAAATGAACTTGTTCACGCGGCTGGCGCACTCGTTATTTACGATGAAGTTATTACTGCTTTCCGTTTTATGTACGGCGGCGCTCAAGATTTACTTGGTGTAACACCAGACTTAACAGCGCTTGGTAAAATAATTGGCGGTGGTCTTCCAATCGGTGCATATGGTGGTAAAAAAGAAATCATGGAACAAGTTGCCCCGCTTGGACCTGCTTATCAAGCTGGTACAATGGCCGGAAACCCAGCTTCTATGGCAGCTGGTATCGCATGCCTAGAAGTCCTAAAACAAGAAGGCGTATATGAAAAACTAGATGAGCTTGGAGAAATGCTTGAAAAAGGTATTTTAGAACAAGCTGAAAAACATAGCATCGATATTACAGTAAATCGTTTAAAAGGGGCATTAACTGTGTACTTTACAACAGATACAATTGAAGATTATGATGCTGCACAAAATACAGATGGTGAAATGTTCGGCAAGTTCTTCAAGCTTATGCTCAACGAAGGAATTAACTTAGCACCATCCAAATATGAAGCATGGTTCTTAACAACAGAACATACAAAAGAAGATATTGAATATACAATTGAAGCTGTTGGCAGAGCATTTGCTGCCTTAGCAAAATAAAACTGCAACGCATAAGAAAAGGAAAAAATAGAGGCCACCCTCTATTTTTTTCTTTTTTCTATTTCATAAATCTCGCATTAATAGTATAATTATTCATAATTATCTGTTTTATTTTCATTTATCCCGATTGGTGAGAACTAATAATCAGTGAGGGATGAAGACCCCTCACTAATTAAAGTTTCACTTTATATTTATTATTAATTTCGTATACAAAGCGCTTCACGCTTTGAATAGTAAGACTATTCTTAATGTTACATCTTAAAGGGGGGATTGACGGATGCTAAGTACAACAAATACATGGACACCGTCTTTATTTCGAAATTATGTAAATGCAGAACATGATGCGTGTGGAATCGTTTCCGTTATGGAAAAACAAAAAATTCCTACGAAAGAAAACATCGACCTTTGTATACAATCGCTTGTTAAAATGAATCATCGGGCTGGCTTCATTAATGGCGAAGGAGATGGAATTGGTATTCACATTGATTTACCAACAGCACTTTGGAAAGAGAAACTAAAAAAGAATGGATATAATCCAGCGATTGTGGATCATCCCCATTTTATCGTTGGACATTTTTTTCTAAGCAAAAAAGAAAATGTAAATCATTTAAAAAATAGCATTCGTACAAAACTAGAAAATGAAAATTTCACAATTGTCTTCGAGGATGAGGAGATTATAAATTCTGATGCACTCGGTCCTCTTGGTAAACAAGAAGAACCTTTATTCTGGCAAATTGCACTTATTGCAGAAAGCGAAACTAAAAATATTGACCAAACACTATTCTCTTTAACAATTGCAATCGAAGAAAATGAAGCGATTCATGTGGCGTCATTAAGTCACAATCATGTTGTCTATAAAGTTCTTGGTGCTGGCGATACACTTGTTGCCTACTACGATGACTTACAACATCCCCTTATCGCATCAACAATGACACTGGGGCATAATCGCTATTCTACCAATACATTATCAAATTTTTTTCGTGTACAGCCATTTAGTATCCTCGGACATAATGGTGAAATTAATACCATTGCCAAGTTACGTGATCAAGCTAAGATGATTGATGTACCACTTACTAACGGAGGCAGTGACTCTCAAGATTTAAACCGCACCTTAGAAACACTTCTCGTTCACTATAACTACAGCTTATTTGAAGCAATGGATATATTATTCCCACCAATTATTAATGAGATAAAATTATACGAACCTCACTTGCAAGATCTATATACGTATATTCGTGAAGCATGGGGGCATTTTGCTCAAGGACCAGCTGGCATTATTTCACGTTATAAAGACGAAGCTGTTTTTAGTGTTGATTCACTTGGTTTACGACCGGTTTGGAAAGTAGAAACAGAAACTTCCTATATCTTTTCATCTGAACCAGGTGTTGTATCGCCAACTGAATATGTAGCAGAGCCAAAACCACTTGCTCCTGGAGAGAAAATAGGTTTAAAGTGGAACGAACAAGATAACCTTGTTCTCTACGAATATGAAAGATACCAAGACGAAGTATATAAACGCCTAAAACAGCGAATTGATTTCACTGACTATCATTTTAATTTATCTATCCCATCTGTAGAAAAAATCGAGGGGTTATTAGATTATACACAAGTTGAAACAGAACAATACGTGGCTTTCGGATGGGATCGTGAACATATTCAGCTTCTTGAACAAATGGCAACAAAAGGCGTCGAACCAATCCGTTCTCTTGGGCACGATGCCCCCCTTGCAGCACTTGATACTGATAGACGGAACATCGCTGATTTCATAAAAGAAAGTGTAGCAGTTGTTACGAACCCAGCAATTGATCGTGACAGAGAAATTGAACACTTTTCTACACGTACAGTGTTAGGAGAACGCCCAAATTTATGCCGGACATCCCAATATCCTTTTGTCGCTGAACTTCTATCACCAATTATACTAGAGGGAAATTTAGCACAATCCATCGCCGAAGATTTAGAAACAGTTACACACGAACAACTTACACAACTATTTGTTACCCATAGTGCCGTCTACAAACTGTCCATTACCTTTACAGCATCAGAGACTTTATATGATGCATTAAATCGAATTAGCTCTGAAGCTATAACAGCCATTAAAAAAGGAGCTACCCTTTTACTATTAGATGATGCGAAAGCACACCAAAATGAACAATTATGGATTGATCCACATTTAATTACAGCAAAAGTCCATCAAGTATTAACTGAAAACAAATTACGCCGAAATTGCTCTCTTGTTGTAAGATCTGGTGCTCTCCGCTCTTTACACGACATTGTTACGCTATATGGTTTAGGGGCAGATGTTATGAATCCATACTTAATGTTTGCAACTGTAAACGACGGCACTAAAGTAGCAATCGCTAATTTGTATAACGCATTAAACAAAGGACTAGAGAAAGTAATTTCAACAATTGGAATCCATGAATTACGTGGTTACGGTCGTCTCTTTTCTTCCATTGGCTTACACGAAGAAATCGCAGATATATTACAAATTACTAATTTCTTTGGATCAAACAATTTGGCTTTCTCACTTGAATCACTTACAGAGGATGCGAAAGCTCGGGCAATTGATTATGGTAACCCAAAAGTTAAAATGCGCAAAACATTCCATATGTTCCCGCGGATTTGGAAAGCAATTGGTGATGTAGCAAAAGGCAATAACTATGATGATTACCGGGAGAAATTAACTGAGCTAGAAGACAAAAATCCAATCGCAATTCGTCATCTTGTCCAAATAAAAGAAGTGCAACAAACCGTTCCAACTGAACATGTTTCTATTGGAATTAAGAATCATGATTTACCATTTATTATTAGTTCCATGTCGTTTGGTTCTCAAAATGAAATCGCCTTCCGCGCCTATGCAGAGGCTGCAAATCGCCTGAATATGATTAGTTTAAATGGTGAAGGCGGAGAAATTAAAGATATGATTGGCAAATATCCACATACACGCGGCCAACAAATCGCCTCTGGTCGCTTTGGAGTGAATGCCGAACTACTCAACTCATCGAATTTAATTGAAATAAAAATTGGGCAAGGCGCAAAACCTGGTGAAGGTGGACATTTACCTGGATCAAAAGTGACTTCAAAAATCGCTGAAGCACGTAATGCAACAATTGGTTCAGACTTAATCTCACCCTCTAATAACCATGATATTTACTCAATTGAAGACTTAGCACAAATGATTACAGAAATTAAAACCGCGAATCAACTCGCAAAAGTCGCTGTCAAAGTTCCAGTTGTCCCTAACATTGGAACAATTGCCGTAGGAATTGCCAAAGCAGGTGCCGATTTTATTAATATTAGCGGATTTGATGGCGGAACTGGTGCCGCACGTATTCATGCCCTGCAACATGTTGGTCTTCCTGTAGAGATTGGCGTCAAAGCTGCTCATAATGCTCTATTAGAAGCAAACATGAGGCACAATGTAGAAATTTGGGCAGATGGTGGTATTCGTAGCATAAATGATGCACTTAAAATTATGCTTCTTGGTGCAAATCGAATTGGCTTCGGTACCCTATCAATGATTGCCATTGGTTGTACAACTTGTCGTGGCTGCCATCTAGATACGTGTCATGTCGGAATCGCCACTCAAATCGAATCAGAAGCCCAAGCAAAAGAACATGGCCTGCGTCGCTTTGTCCCGCGCCAATTTGAACATGCTGTAAAAGGATTATTACACTTATTTACTACTTTTGGTACAGAACTTAAACGTTTAACAGGACAACTCGGCTATATGAATTTACAAGAAATTGTTGGACGTTCAGATTTGCTAGAACAAACTCGTGGTACAGATCTATTAGACTTACACAATTTACTACAAATTTTAGAAAACTCATCCTTAACTTCTATAGAATCCGTAGAGCAAAAGCAACATAAAATAGCTGAATTTTTCCAATCAAAAGAATTAGTTGGTGTCGGTGTAGATCAACGAGTGATGGGCGGTTTAGAATCATGCTATCGTGTCCGTAGTAAATTGTATGAAAACACTAGCCTTGAACCACTTACATTAAAGTATACAAATGGTTCTGTTCCTGGAAATGGATTAGGTGCTTACAATAGCGAAAACTTATTTATCCACGTTAATGGCGGTGCACAAGATGGCATTGGAAAAACTTCATTTGGTGGTGGTATTTACATTACAAAAGCAAAAGGAAAAGATGGTGTATACTACAACGGCTCTGTCGGAAAAGGATTTGGATATGGCGCACAAAAAGGAGCTTTATATGTGCAAGGAAACGCTGATGCACGTGCAGGTATCCGTCTCTCTGGAGCAGATATGGTTATTGGAGGTAGAGTCACAAAAGCACTTCGTGAAAAAGAACATGGAAACCTTGGTTCTCATTCCAATATAAAAGGCTTTGCCTTCGAGTATATGACAAATGGCCGCGCCCTTGTGTTAGGGGATCCTGGTCCATGGATTTGTGCTGGTATGACTGGCGGTGTCGTTTATTTACGTCATCAACCTGAACTCGGTTTAACAGAACCTGCCTTAAAAAGAAGAATTGCCAAAGGAGCCAATGTCACATTACAGTCACTTAGCAAAAATGGTAAATCAGACGTTACAGAATTATTGTTTGACTATATTCGGGTACTAAATGAGCATGAGCAATATGAAGAAGTTGCTCTCTTAACCCCATTACTAGATGACATTCAGCTTCATTTTTATGAAATCATCCCGAAAAAAGAACAAGCAGATCCATCTGTTTCAACTGAATGATTTTACTATACTTTATAACCACTGGAAAGTTGACGAAGTGAGCATCACATAGTAATCTATAATAACAATTTGAAACCTGCTGAAATTCAGCAGGTTTTTTCACTAAAATAAGCATTCAAACAGTAGGATGAATAGAGCCGAGCAGTTCGAGGCACAGAAGTTAGAAGGGTACGGAGTGTAGATGAAACTGCATGAATACCGAACTGGCGACGCGACGAATAAATCGGACAGCTATCTTTATCGGAATTTTTGCACATCCACTAAAATATCACTTGCTAACATATTGCAATGAATGTATAGTATCATGTTGTACATTCATTATGACAAGAGAGAAAGGATATTAATAAGGGTATGAAACTTGGTGCTCGCATTTTAAAAACGGGTATTGCCATTACATTAGCTTTATTTGCTTCTACTTTGTTCCACCTACCAAGTCCAGTATTTGCGGGGATTTCAGCAATTTTCGCTGTTCAACCATCTGTATACCGCTCATATTTGACAGCACTTGAGCAAATTCAAGCAAACGTAATTGGTGCAGTATTCGCTATCGTATTTGCTTTTACTTTCGGAAATAATCCTTTTATTATTGGATTAACTTGTATATTAGTTATTGCTCTTACACTACAATTGCGTTTAGAAAACACAATATCAATTGCTTTAGTAACGGTCATCGCTATTATGGAATATCAAGGAGCAAATTTCTTTGATTTCGCACTACTCCGCTTTGCAACTATTATGACTGGGATTATTGCTGCTTCACTTGTGAACTTAGTATTTATGCCGCCAAAATACGAAACCAAACTGTATCATCGCATCGTTGATGATACGGAGGAAATTGTGAAATGGATTCGTATGAATAGCAGGCAAGCTTCTGATTTTACAACGTTAAAAACAGATATTGATCGTATGAAAGAAAAAATGATTAAACTAAATCATTACTATTTGCTTTATAAAGAAGAAAGAAGTTATACAAAAAAAATACAGTTCGCCAAAATTCGTAAGCTTGTTTTATTCAGACAAATGTTAGCGACAACAAGTCGCGCTCTAAGTACATTAAAGTCACTACATCGAACTGAAAACGAGTTACGGTATATGCCTGAATCATTTCAAGAATCCATTCAAAACGAGCTCGATTCATTAACGCACTACCATGAACAAGTTTTATTAAAATTTATTGGTAAAGCGAAAAAACAACAATCCGTTGAAATGCTTGATGAAGTTGAAACAGGTAAGCAGGAACTAATTGATATCTTTATGGATTATCAGGATAAAGATGATGAAGAGTCCTACGAAATATGGTTACATCTCTTCCCACTTATTTCTTCCATCATTAATTATAGTGAGGAAGTTGAGCATTTAGATTTACTTGTAGATAGTTTTTACACATATCACAAACCAGAAGACGAACTACAAATTGATGAAAAAAAAGAAGATGAATAAAAAACAACCCCTTTTACGCTAAAGGGGTTGTTTCTGCTACATGCTGAATTTGATACAAATTATAATAAAATCCTCGTTTTTGCATTAACTGCTCATGAGAACCTTTTTCCTTTATTTCACCATTTTCGATATAAATAATTGTATCGACATGTGTAATAGTTGCCAATCTATGAGCAATAATAATTGTTGTTCGATCAGCCGCCAATGTTTGAAGAGCCTCTTGAATATATCTTTCGTTCTCCAAATCTAAAGCTGATGTTGCCTCATCTAATATAAGCAACGATGGATTTTTTAGAAACACCCGGGCAATCGCGATACGTTGTCTCTGCCCACCAGACAACTTCACCCCTCGTTCTCCAACAATCGTATCATAACCATCTGGCAAACCGATAATGAAGTTATGAATCTGTGCAGCTTTTGCAGCAGTGACCACTTCTTCTTCCGTAGCTTCCGGATTTCCATATAAAATATTAGCTTGAATCGTATCGCTAAATAATAAATTATCCTGCAACACAATACCGATATGACTACGTAGATTCCTCATGTCATACTCTCTTACATTTACACCATCTACATAAACGGCACCGCCGGAAACATCATAAAAACGTGGAATTAAACTAGCAAGGGATGACTTTCCGCCTCCACTTGCTCCAACAAGCGCAACTTTTTCTCCTGGGCGAATGGTAAACGAAAGATTATGCAATACATCTGTTTCATTGACATTATAACGAAATGAAACTTCATCAAATACGATTTCACCGTTTAACTTTTTAACCTGTATTGCGCTAGGTTCATTCACAATATCATATTTTTCATCTAATAACTCAAAAACACGATCCATAGACGCAAAAGATTGTGTTAGTGTCGTAGAAGAATTCACGAGGCGCCGAAGCGGACTATATAAGCTATCCATATACCCCACAAAAGCAACCATAGTTCCGAGTGTCAATGAGCCTTGAATCACCTCATATGCTGCAAATGCAATAACAAGTAATGGTCCTAAATCCGTTAACGTATTCACTGCTGAGAATGTCTTTGCTGTCCAACTTGTATGTGTCAACGCTTTCGTCAGAAATTCATTATTTCTTTTTTCAAACTGCCCTTTTTCATATTCCTCTAATGCAAAACTGCGCGTTACTTGCATCCCTTGAATACGCTCATACAAATACCCTTGCATCGTTGCTAAAGCTTGCGAGCGCTCTCTCGTCAAATTACGAAGACGTCCAAAAAAATATTTAACTGCCACTGCATAGATTGGTAAAATCAGCAATGCAACAAGCGTTAATTTTATATTCATAGAAAACATAACTACAACCGCAATAAAAATCGTAGCTGTATCGAGCCAAACATTCATCAATCCCGTAACAACAAAATCCTTCGTCTGTTCTACATCATGAATGACACGTGAAATAATTTCACCTGTTTTTGTGTTTGAATAATATCGTAAACTTAACTTTTGCAGATGGTCAAAAATATGTTTACGCAAATCATAAAGTATTGTATTACTAATACGCTGTGCAAAATATTGACGATAATATTCAACTGGTGGTCTTATTACTGCAAAAATAAAAAAAGCAATTCCAACTGCCGTTATTAACCCCGATGTTTTTTCCTGAAGAGATCCTCCTCCTTGAATCACATCATCAATAATATACTTTAATAACCATGGCATAATAAGTGGAATTCCGAACTTAACGAGTCCAATAATAATCGTGATGACAATAAGCCAACGATATGGTTTCACAAATTGTAAATATCGTTTGATTCCCTGCATGTAATTCCCCCTTAATAGGACAAACCTGCCGGGAAATCCCCTGCAGGTTTGCTTTAATCTCTATACATTAAATATCGCTCATACCACATATCTACAAAGTCCGGTGCGAACGGCCCTTTTCTTTGATGAATCCACTGCGTTAAATACTCTACATTTCTTTTTAGAATCGTATCAATCACAGGAGGATACTTCATAATTTGGCTATGCTTCTCATACTCATCTTCATCTAAAAGAGTATATGTCATATCTGGATATACTTTAATATCCAAATCATAATCAATATACTTTAACGCTTCTGAATCGTATGCAAATGGAGAGCTTAAATTACAATAGTAGTATACTCCATCTTCCCTTAACATACCGATTACGTTAAACCAATAGTTTGCATGGAAATAACAAATCGCAGGTTCACGAGTAACCCATGTCCGGCCATCTGATTCTGTAACTACTGTCCGATCATTAGCACCGATTACAAGACTTTGTGTCCCTTTTAAAATTGTAGTCTCTTCCCACATTCTATGAATGGAGCCATTATGTTTATAACTATGTATTTGTACTTTTTCTCCTTCTTTGGGAAATCCCATACATGCTCCCTTCTTTCACTGCAAATGCTCTTCTAAAATTGGCACAACTAGTATTGAACTGCATTCACTTTTTTTCTATTATAACTTTTTTGTCAAAATTTTAAAACTAAACTGATGGCATCCAGCTTTCGGAGAACCAGCAAAGGCTCTTCTCATTCCTATAAATTTGGTTCATCACCAAAAGACGGGGGTAACATATAGGTAATGTACACTTCACTCCGAGTGGACGCTTTCCGCGGGCGAGAGCGAGCCTCCTCGGCAAGCCTGCGGGGTCTCACTTTCCTCGCTATTCCCGCAGGAGTCGCCACTCTCCGTTCCGTGTATGAAAAATGATTATTTTTCAAAAAATCAACCCCATGTTACGGTGATGAACCATAAATTTAAATTTCAACTATATATATCCATTTTGATTTTCTAACATATAAGTCACGGCTATGAAGAACAAAAGGTGATCGCTACTTATTTTCTCTCTTTGTTTTCACTTGGCATGGGCAGGAAAAAGATCTGACCGCTTCTATGCATGGCCGGATGCTCTCTTCCACCTAAAAGAAAGGTTGTATGTTGATTTTTCAATTTGGACTTATATAGCGGCTTTTTCTTCCCCACCTAACTTTTTTACTTTTGCTAGCAGCTAAGCGGAGAATATCACTAAACAATGTATGATAAGAAAAAACCCTTCTTCAATCATGAAGGAGGGGCGTTTCTAACTAAATCATCCAAATACATCTCATCTTTAGTTAGAAGTAATTTTTTCTGTTTCAAAAGAATGAATCACTTCATTTGTTTGTTGCTCAAATTTTTCATGTAACAACTTTAATGCCAATTCTGTTTTGTATATTTCTTGCCGAATAAAATACAATTCTTTTTTATCACACTTTTCTTGTTCACTCATTTCAAGCTGCTGGTATTTCTCCAAATGTGCTTGCAGTTTCAATAATTCATCCATTGTTTGTAACTGCTCCCCTACCAACTTATCAAATGAATTCATTACTTACCCCCTTTTATCCCGCATTAATACAAGATACATCTTCTACTAAATATTTTCTAACCTTTCACTTCTTTCTCCTTTGACTACATTTGTTGACTTATTAGAAGTTATGTCGGTATCTACAGTAAAATTACAAACACTATCCTGCTGAGTTATTTCTCTTAGAAGACAATAATTCCCCATACAAAGAAAACACTTCTCTTGAACCGAGAAGTGTTTTTCTTTCGTTACTGATTTGTGCTAGAAGATTGTGATTTTTTTGCTGCTGATTGTGCATTTTGTTGCTTCACTGCTTGCACATTTGTTTCAGTTGCAAATTCTGTACCATAGCTAGCATTTGCACTTTGAGCAGCACTAGAAGCTTGCGCTTTTTTAGCCTCTGATTGTGCATTTTGTTGCTTCACTGCTTGCACATTTGTTTCAGTTGCGAACTCTGTACCATAGCTAGCATTTGTGCTTTGAATGCTAGCACCAGAAGTTGCTTTGTTGTATCCTTGTTGTTTTTTCATTTTTCTCACCTCCACAACCAATAATGTAACCAATCCTTTCAAAAGCTATCCGTAATTTCATTTTTTAATTCACGCATATATTTTTCATTGCTTATTCAAACTACATACGATGGAGGTGTGAACATGTACGCCGGACGTGATATGACAGAACTATCTATGATTTCGAAAGAAGAATGGAAACAAGATGAATTAGCTTATTTTCATCATTCCTTGCAGCAAATCATGCCTTATTTAAATGTAGAAGGCCAAACCATTTACAAAGAAATTATTAAAGAAATTGAGTCACGAGGTAGTTTACAAAAAAACGAAGCTATATAAATGCCAATTAAAAAACCGACATAAAAGCCCTTCTTTTAGGTGGAAGAGAGCATCTGGCCATGCATAGAAGCGGTCAGGGCCTTTTTCTGCCACATGCCATGTTTAAAACAAAGGGAGTAAGTGAGTGCAGGTCATGTTGTATTCTGCATAGTAGCAACTTAGATGTCGAAAAATCAAAATGGATTTATATAGTTGGGTTCATGGCACAAGGGTTTCGTCCGATTAAAAAAACGTGTTCCTGAGCTTGGGAACACGTTCTCTCATCAATTATTTAACAGAGATTTTTTCAACACATTCTTCATAAATCGTACGATGCGATTTAGAAAAAGGTAATTTCTCAAATTCTTCTTTAGACACAAATTTTAATGTATCTGTTTCTTTAATAGCACTTGTTACTTTTCCATAAAATACAAATATATCCCATGTACGGTGCGTAAATGTATGTTGGACGTTCATCGCGTATTCATCAACTGAAACAGAAAGAGAAAACCCCTCTTTCATATAATCAGTAAGCTGTTGTTTATGACTCCGAATCCCTTCACTTATTTCAACATTTGGAAATTCCCACATGTTTGCAAGTAATCCTGTACTCGGTCTTTTGTTAATTACATAATTCCCATCCGCTGTTTGAAGCACCCCTGCAACAAGCGGTACCATTTTAGGAGCTTTTGCCTTACTTTTAACTGGTAATTCTTTTTGCACACCTTCTGCATGTCCACGGCAATGCTCACGAACAGGACAAAGTAAACAAGCTGGATTTTTAGGAATACAAATCAGTGCACCTAATTCCATTAGCCCTTGATTAAAGTAGGATGGATTTTCTTTTGAAATGATTTCACGTACAATATCTTCAAATATTTTTCGTGTCTTCGGTTTCGCAATATCATCCCAAACTGATAAAATGCGAGATAAAACCCGCATAACATTTCCATCAACGGCTGGTTCAGGTATTCCATATGCAATACTTAAAATCGCACCTTTTGTATATGGACCAACACCTTTTAATTTTTCAATTTTTTTCACATCACTAGGTACTTTCCCGCCGTATACTTCTTTTACTTCTTTTACTGCTGCATGTAAATTCCGTGCTCTAGAATAATAACCGAGGCCTTCCCATGCTTTTAATACCTCTTCATCCTCTGCCGCTGCCAATGCGTCTAACGTTGGGAACTTTCCCATAAAATTTGCGTAATATGGTTTTACAGCTTCTACTCGTGTTTGCTGCAACATAATCTCAGAAACCCAAACACGATACGGATCTTTATTTTTACGCCATGGTAAATCGCGTTGCTCTTTTTCAAACCAACTAATTAAATCATCTTGAAATTGCTCTATGTTAAATTCATTTAATATTTCAAGTGTCAAACCGGGTCCCCCTCATTTTTTGCATATACGTACTATTATAAAGATTTTAGGAAAAAATTTAAGTAAGATGATATAGGAAATAGAAGGCAAATGACTTGAGGTATCGAATAAAAAGAGTTACATTAATAAAAAAACGGAGGTGTGTTTTTATGGACACAGCCACTCACCTTGTTATGGGCGTCACATTAGGTAGTTTAGCAACATTAGATCCAGCCATATCTCAAAGTGATTTTGGACCACAAGCAGTTATGCTTGCAACGATTGCTGGCTCCAATATTCCTGATATAGATACTGTCTTAAAGTTGCGGAATAATGCAAAATATATACGAAATCATCGCGGGATTACCCATTCCATTCCTGCAGTTATTCTTTGGTCATTCCTTATAAGTGGAATTTCCTTTGCCTTCTTTTCAGAAGCTCCTTATCTTCACCTGCTACTCTGGTCATTTATTGCCGTCTTTCTTCATGTATTTGTTGATATTTTTAACGCTTATGGTACACAAGCATTGCGGCCTTTTACAAAAAAATGGGTGGCACTTGGTGTAATTAATACATTTGATGCTATCATTTTCTTTATCCATATACTCGCTATTGCCTGTATGCTTGTTGGCTCCGATAAAGGATATACTGCTTTAGCCGCATATATATTAATGTTTGTCTACTATATCGGTCGATTTGTAATGAGACAAAATGTCAAAAGTGTAGTGTACAAACGATTTGAAGATGTAGAGGAAGTCATTATTTCTCCTTCCTATCGCTTTTATCACTATCATTTGGCTATTGTAACAAAAAAACACTATTATGTTGCTCGTTGGCACCGCGGCCATATTATGGTACATGATAAATTTGATCGTATTCCACTCCCAGATAATAAAATTATCCGGGCTGCACAAAAAGATGAAAACATTTCTGCTTTTTTATCTTTTTCACCCGTATACCGTTGGGATATTTTTGATTACGACAACTATTATGAAGTGCGCTTTATCGATTTACGCTACCGTAGTAAAGATTATTATCCATTCGTCGCAATCGTTCAACTAGATCAAAATTTAAATATCATTAATTCTTATACAGGCTGGATTTTCAGTGAAGAAAAACTTCGAAAAAAATTGGAATTGCTTCCACATTAAGAAAAGCGACCCCCTTTGGTCGCTTTTCTTAATGTTTTAAATGATCTTCTTGATTAATTAAATGGCTATATTTAGGATTATTTGTACGAATTTCATGAAGACGTTCACCATGATTATGAATCCACTTTCTTACTACCTGCTCAGTCATTTCTTCTCCTTGATAACGACCAGATTTTGCATATGTTACTTGAAAATCCTCCCATAATAATTCAACCCATGCGCGAGCCTGAGCATAAGAAAGAAAGTTGTTTTTTGCTAATAATTCTTTTGTTAATGTTTCATAAATATCATTCATGTTATATTCTCCTTTTATTCATTTCTTCCCTTAATTTCTAAAGGATATTTTCTTCTATTTTGCACATTCTATAATTGATACTTCTTAACAAGTATCAACTTATAATGAGGGGGCGTTCTTCTTGGGTAGACAAGCCGAATTTTGGTCTGAATCAAAAAACAACAGCAAAATCGAAGGTCAACCGAAAGCAAAGTCTCGCTTTGCTTCAAAGAGACCTAACGGCACAATTAACACGCACCCGCAGGAACGTATGCGTGCTGCAAATCAGCAGGAAGAATAGTCAAAAATAATATAACTTCCTACACGAGGTGATAAAGATGAGCTACCGTGATCATTTAGATAGTCGTTCTGAATTATTTAACCCTACGTGGGCACGTCCAAAACATGCGAAGGCACAAGTAAATGGACAAACGCAACAAACCCAGTCTCTCATTATATTGGCGAACGAAATGCGAAAACGCCAAATTTAAAATCTCCTATCTCCTTTAACGCCTACCAAAGATAAAAACCAGAGAGATATTTACTCTCTGGTTTTTATTTCTCTTGTAACAGTGAAATTGGAATTCCAATTTCCTCACTATCATTTTGTTTATGTCCCCAAGCAAATACCCCGTTGAAATACGTAATTGTAAATAATACACCTGGTTCTTCAATCAGTTCATATGTTTCACCAATTTGAAATTTATTAATATCTGTCATATAAGCACGTGCCATTGCCACTTTTCTCATTAATACATCAAATTCATTTACAATACCAAGCTGCTCCGCCTTCACAGCCTGCTCTTTTAAAATACCAACTTCTTCTCTTAGCTCATGCGGTGTCATTTCACTATAGCGTTTTGGCATATTCATCATATTTCCTCATCCCTCTTCACGTTTCATTTGTAAAAACGTCTCTATTTCATCAATAGAAAACCCTTTTCGATATAGCGCTTGCTTTATCTTATTTTCATATGTCCATCCATCATGCTTTTTATACTTTTCATGGTATTTATTCCCATGATATAACAATGCCTCCAGCTGCTGTGAGTCATCCTTTTCATCTTTCAACTCTTCAAGACAAATTTGAATTACATCTCGAAAATATCCTTTACGCACAAGCATTTCTTCTAATTTTTGTTTCATTTGTAAAAAAGAATGCTTTTGATAAGACTTTTTCTTTTTCTCTACAAGTGCAAAAGCATTTTCAATTTGCTTTTCTTTCGGATACTCTTGTAAACTATGAGTAATTATTACATCTTGAACACCTTTACCAAGAAGTTCACGCCTAATCACAGTTGGTCCCTTTTGATTTACGTTACTATGAGTTCGCACGTATGAAATTGCATACTCTTTATCATTAATATGGCGATCATGTAATAATTTCGAAACAACTTCAGAGATGATGGCCTGTCCAATTTCTTTTTTTCGTAAATACTCTTCAACTTCCTGTTTTGTCCTCATTTGATAAGATAAATAGGAGATTGCTTGCAAATATGCTTTTTGCACTTCTTCATTGTACAAAATATTAGCTAACTCTACTTCATCAATTTCTAAGCCTTTTTGCAATCCGTGCTTAATTAAAACAATCTGATTTACACTAAACCCGTATTCTTCACCTTGTCCCTTATCAATATAAATATTAAATCGTTCTTTCGTTCGTTTTTGTACTTCTATTTTTGTAATGACAGCCATATTCTTCACCCCGCT
The DNA here is from genome assembly GCF_044764345.1 of Bacillus sp. NPDC094106. Lineage (NCBI taxonomy): Bacteria > Bacillati > Bacillota > Bacilli > Caryophanales > Bacillaceae > Bacillus > Bacillus sp. NPDC094106. Next base: position 21,370 of record NZ_JBIWHY010000009.1, read on the forward strand.
ACTATTTTAACATAGTTGCGGAGCAAATTTGCTTTCCATGAATAGATATAATGAGGGGGAAATTTTTTTGAAAATCGCGATTTCTGGAGGTACTGGTTTTATTGGTAAACAACTAGCTCAATTTTTAAACTTAAAAGGACATACAATTTACATTCTTACCCGGCAAACGATAGAAAACTCTCCTGATTCCAACATTCAATACTTGCAATGGACTGCTAATTCACATACGTTTCCTCTCTCCTCTGTTGACGTTGTTATCAATTTAGCAGGAGAATCTATTAATAATAGGCGCTGGACACAAAAACAAAAAGAGAACATCCTAAAAAGTCGTCTTCATACGACAAAGGGACTCATTAGACAATTACAGACATTACAAACGAAACCTCATACTTTTATTAATGCTAGTGCTATTGGGTATTATGGCACATCCATCGAAAAGACTTTTACTGAACAAGATACAGAACATGGAGATGATTTTCTAGCAAATACAGTACATTTATGGGAAAAAGAAGCCTCTCATGCTATTCCTCTCGGCATTCGAACTATCTATGCACGATTTGGAGTTGTTTTAGACGCAGAAGGAGGTGCTCTTCCTAAGATGTTACTTCCTTATCAATTATATATTGGTGGTACAATCGGTTCTGGTAAACAGTGGTTATCCTGGATTCATTTGCATGATGCTATTCGTATGATTGATTTCGCAATACAAGCAAAAGAAATAGAAGGTCCTCTTAACATTACAGCTCCAGAGCCTATAACGATGAAAGAATTCGGAAAAACACTTTCAAATGTCATCGGGCGTCCGCATTGGCTTCCTACTCCAGCATTTGTACTACATACTTTACTCGGGGAGATGAGTATACTCATCTTACAAGGCCAATATGCATTACCCCATAAAGCGCTCGATTATGGATATAAACACTCATTTCCGACATTAAGCCATGCATTACAAAATATACTATCGCATACAATGTAGTACTTCTAAAATACATTGCAACAGTCATCAGGAGCAGTTCTTCATTCCTACTGATTTCAGCCCTATCCATTCAGAATTTCACGCGCTTATTCCTTATCTGAATTTTGAAATGAGGGGGATATTATCATCCTTTAATATGGGATCAATCTTTCAAATTGTTTTTATTTTGCTCTCCAAAACAATATAAGACAATGGAAATGAGGTACCTATGAAAATACTGCTCAAACAAGCAACCGTATACCCTATTACATCTCCAAAGTTTCAAGGGGATGTATTAGTTACAGGAGACAAAATCACTGAGGTAAAACCACATATTGAGTCAACTCAAGATATGACCATTATTGATGCGAGAGCTCTTCATCTTTTACCTGGATTTATCGATGTTCATACTCATCTTGGTCTATACGATGAAGGGACCGGTTGGGCTGGAAATGATGCCAATGAAACATCTGAAGTATTAACACCACATATCCGCTCTTTAGACGGCATACACCCCTTTGATATAGCTTTTCAAGATGCAGTCCAAAGTGGCATTACAACCGTTCACGTTATGCCTGGAAGTCAAAATATTATTGGCGGTACGACATGCGTGATAAAAACAGCCGGAACTTGTATCGATCATATGATCATTCAAGAACCCGCTGGTTTGAAAATTGCCTTTGGAGAAAATCCAAAACGCATTCATAGTAATGGCACAAAGGAATCCATTACTCGCATGGGTATTATGGGCTTACTTCGTGAATCTTTCTATGAAGCACAACACTATGGAAACGATGCAGACTTTCGAATGCTTCCCATTTTAAAAGCATTACGCCGTGAAATCCCTGTACGTATCCATGCGCATCGTACAGATGATATTAGTTCCGCTCTTCGCTTTGCACAAGAATTCAATCTTGATTTACGTATTGAACATTGTACAGAAGGACACTTCATTGTTAATGAACTAAGTAAGCACAATTTAAAAATCTCTGTTGGTCCGACCCTCACACGCCGCTCAAAAATCGAACTAAAAAATAAGTCTTGGGACACTTACCATATCCTATCAAAAAAAGGAATAGAAGTTTCCATCACAACAGACCATCCCTATACGCCAATTCAATATTTAAATGTCTGTGCAGCCCTCGCTGTTCGAGAAGGATTAGACGAGAAAATTGCTTTAGAAGGAATTACCATTTTCCCTGCTCGCAACTTGCGTTTAGAAAATAGAATTGGGAGCATTGAAGTTGGAAAAGACGCCGATCTTGTTCTATGGACTCACCATCCATTCCATTATTTAGCCAAACCTGTACTCACTATGATTAACGGAAAAATAATTTACAAAAAAAAATAAAAAACTAGTTTATTTTTTTGATTAGATAAAGTATTATACGATTATAAACTGAATGAAACCATAATCAATTTGTGTCGTGATTATTCATTTCAAATTGATGAATGGGGAAGGCAAATGGTGCGCCACCAGCGTTATAGACTGGTTCTAGTGGGTTCGATTCCCACCCCGAAATTTTTTAAAGATTGATATAAAAATTTCGAGGGTGGGGTGTTTTTTCGTCATGCTACCCTCGTGTGAGGAGGAGTTAGTATGTTAAAGAAACGCGACTTACACGACAGCCACGTTCTATACGATTTAATGGTGGATCCTGCTGTCTTCCCTTTTGTGCGTCAAAAGGCTTATTCATATGAAGAATTTTTATTTTTAACAAAGCAAACAATTGAAGCTGAAGAGCGCGGTGAATTGATTTCACGTACAATTTTAGATGAATGGGGAAACCCTATCGGTACGATTACTTTATTTGATGTGCAAGAAAAAGCTGGATTTCTTGGTACATGGCTTGGTAAACCTTATCATGGTCAAGGATATAATAAATTAGCAAAGGATGCTTTTTTCAGCGAACTTTTCTATGAATTAGACATTGAAACAATCTTTATGCGCATTCGTAAAGTCAATATTCGTTCTATTAAAGCAGCCGAAAAGCTTCAATATGTAAACATAGCCAACGAAACAAGAAAGGCTGTTTACGATCAAATTAATGCACACGAAGAAGTATATAATTTATATGAAATTTCGAAAGACCAATATACACTTGCTACAATGCGCGACAATACATTCCAAGATACGCATCATTTAAAAGAAGCTTAAAGTGAAACTTTAAGCAGTCCTCACCAATCGGACTTTTACGAGCAGTAATACTAGTTTATTATGTATATCACCTACTACCATTGGAAACGATAGATAGTGACTTTATGATGCGAGGTGAATGGTAATGGATAAAAAGAAACGTGAAAAATTGAGAAATACATTATCTGGTACACAAGAAGTTCTCTATCAAAGAGAATTTAAAAAAGCAGACCGTGCAGCTGGTTATCGTCCAAAAGGCGTATAATGATATGAAAAGATCTCTTCTCAAGGAGGGATCTTTTTCTGTGGAAAACTTTATCCACAGAATTAATGGAATTGTGTATAAATTCAACCATTATTGAGGATAATCATGTATTTAATCACATATAGAGTGTTTTGTTTGTGGATATTTTTTCTAAAAAATGTGGATTGTGTGGATATCATTGTTAATATTCTGATTTTAACCTCTATTGAAAGCGGATTCTCTTGTGGATAAAATGCGGGATTTTCAACTATTATCACCTACTCTCTCCTACTGAAAAGATAGAAAATTTATTATCAATATAAAGTGAAACCTTAATGAAATAACAAAAAACCCTCCTTCAAAGCAGAAAAGAGGGTTTCATCTTACGTAAAAGATTGGGCAAGAACTGTTGATTTAATTGGTATATGACTAGGTTGTACATGATTTTCTTCTAAAATGATATCCACAATGTGACAGGCTGGTTCTGGACGATAAATACTTTTCATTGCTTCTTTCATTTGTAAAAGTTTCATGTCATCCTGTAATAGAGCTTCCGTTTTCACAAAAATTTCAGCATCTTCACGAATTACAATCGCAGCTCCTTTTTTTTCAAAATACAGTGCATTTTCATTTTCTTGTCCTGGTACAGGTTTGTATAAAATGACAGGTACTTGTAAAGCTGCTGCTTCACTTAATGTGATGCCTCCTGGCTTGGTAATCATACAAGAAGTAACACGGAATAACTCATCAATATTTTCTACATAACCAAATACTTTTAGCGCCTCAGGATTCTGCTTCTGTAGTCCTAACAATTCCTGTTTTAAAGTATCATTTTTTCCGCAGACAACAGCTACTTGCAGGTTAGGAACTGACATAAATGATTGGCATAATTCCTTTACATTTCCTAATACACCGTGCGCCCCTGCTACAATAAGTAAAATCTTTTTCTCTCGAGATAACTGATATTTATTATATATAATTTCTGGATTCATAGTTAACTCGAAATTGCTACGAATTGGAATCCCTGTTTCTACAATTTGTTCTGAAGGCACACCGATTTCAACCATTACTTTTTTCACATGATCTGTTGCGACAAAATAACGATCTACTTCACGATGAATCCATATTTTATGCAAACAGAAATCTGTTAGCACATTATACACAGGAATTGAAAAACCCGTTTGTTTTTTCAATTCTGGTACGGCAATAATCGGAAATGTATTAATAACAATATCTGGTTTTTCCGCATGTAAGAGTGCTTTTAAACGTTTTCTTCCAAAGTTTGCGTACCACGATGCGATCTTCTTATCATAAATTTTTTCTACACCGTAATAAAACAAACGATATAACTCTTTACCTATTGTATAACTTTTTAAATATAAATATTTTGTAATATCCGTTATAACCGGATGCGACTCTCCAAATAGATCACACACGATCACATCTTCGATTCCTTTTTGACGAAATGTTTGTTCTAATGTTTTTGCTACTTGCGCATGACCGTTCCCGTAATGTGCAGTTAATATTAAAACCTTGGGGTTTTTTATCAAACAAATCCACTCCTAGCTTTTTCGCTTCTCCATATTGCATATACGACAATAGGAAAAACATTTTCCTTAAAAAAATTACATATTTGGATTCCAACACTTTCATGTTAGCTATGTACCTGTCGTGGATATGCAAAGCATATAAGATTGACCCCTTAATCCTATCTGTGCTCATATCTTTACATTATACTTTCCTATAAGAGCTTTCGCAATAACTTACCAGTATTCTATATTCCATAATACTCATCCTAATACTTCTTAATTCTTTTTACTATTTAAATTTCCCTTTACAATTATGCAAATTTATTCGCTTATTTCTTTACAAAAATATGGATATTCTACTTTTAGTATACTCTTTTCTTTGCATATACTCTAGGTTTTATTAAAGTAAAACAAAAAGTCTAATCCAATAGTTGGATTAGACTGCTTGTAAAATACGCTTTGCATTTTGAACATTTTTTTCTGTCGGAGGCTCTACTCCCTCAAGTGGATACTTATGTCCAAGTGCTTCCCACTTATATACACCAAGTTTATGATATGGTAAGACTTCTACTTTCTTTACATTAGATAGACTTTGAATAAAGCTAGATAGTCGCTGTAAATCCTCTTCATTGTCGGTAACACCAGGAACTAATACGTGTCTTACCCATATAGGTTTCTTTTTATCCGATAAATAACGAGCGAATTGTAAAATATGTTCGTTTGGTTTACCAGTTAATTTACGATGCTTTTTGGAGTCAATATGTTTTAAATCTAATAAAACTAGATCTGTGTAGTCCATTAAAATATCTAATTTCTTTTGAAATTCTGGTTCCTCAGAATAACATCCTCCGGAAGAATCGATTGTCGTATGAATTCCCGCTTCTTTACACTTTTTAAATAACTCGGTCAAAAAGTCTAACTGTAGTAACGGCTCTCCACCACTCACTGTAATGCCGCCTCCTGAAGCCTCAATAAAGGGAAGGTAACATGTAACATCCTGCATCACTTCTTCAACTGTTATTTCTTTTCCTTTACCAATCTCCCATGTATCAGCATTATGACAATATTGACAACGTAATAAACACCCCTGTGTAAATATGACATAACGAATTCCTGGGCCATCAACAGTACCACAAGACTCTACAGAATGAATTCTTCCTTTTACCATGTTACTTCCTCCTTTATTGAAACAGCTTCCCCCTGCTTCTTATTAACAACAGGGGGAAACTTTTTTACTTACATGCTTTCATGCATTGTACGGTTAATTACATCAATTTGTTGCTCACGAGTTAATTTAATAAAGTTAACAGCGTAACCAGATACACGAATTGTTAATTGTGGATATTTTTCAGGATGTTCCATTGCATCCATTAATGTTTCACGGTTAAATACGTTAATATTTAAGTGATGTCCTTCTTTTACTGCATATCCATCAAGCATAGATACTAAGTTGCGAACTTGTACATCATCTTCTTTACCAAGTGCTTTTGGAATAATTGAGAATGTATTAGAAATACCATCTTGTGCATCTTCATATGGTAATTTCGCAACAGATAATAATGATGCTAGTGCACCTTTTGTATCACGACCGTGCATTGGGTTTGCACCTGGTGCAAATGGTTCTCCAGTACGACGACCATCTGGAGTATTACCAGTTTTCTTACCGTATACAACGTTAGATGTAATTGTTAAGATTGACATTGTATGAACAGAATTACGGTATGTTTTATGTTTACGAAGTTTGTTCATAAATGTTTTTACAAGATTGACTGCAATTTCATCTACACGATCATCATTGTTACCGTATTTAGGGAAATCCCCTTCAATTTCAAAGTCAACTGCGATACCATTTTCATCACGGATTGGTTTTACTTTCGCATATTTAATTGCACTTAAAGAGTCAGCTACTACAGATAATCCAGCAATACCTGTTGCCATTGTACGAAGAACCTCTGTATCATGAAGTGCCATTTCAATGCGTTCATAGCTATATTTATCGTGCATATAATGGATGACATTTAGTGTATTTAAATATAAACCTGCTAGCCATTCCATTGTCACATCGAATTTACGCATTACTTCTTCATAATCTAATACTTCAGCAGTAATTGGTGCATATTCAGGTGCAATTTGTTCTTTTGATTTTTCATCTTTACCGCCATTAATTGCATATAATAGTGTCTTAGCTAAGTTTGCACGAGCTCCGAAGAACTGCATTTGCTTACCAATTCTCATTGCAGATACACAACAAGCAATACCGTAATCATCACCATACTCTGGGCGCATAATGTCATCATTTTCATATTGAATTGCAGATGTTTTAATAGACATTTTCGCACAGTAGTTTTTAAAGCCCTGTGGTAATTGTTTAGACCAAAGAACTGTTAAGTTTGGTTCTGGAGCTGGTCCTAAGTTATCTAATGTGTGCAAGAAACGGAATGAGTTTTTCGTTACTAACGGACGGCCATCAAGTGCAATACCACCGATAGATTCTGTTACCCAAGTTGGATCACCAGAGAATAATTCATTATAATCAGGTGTTCTTGCAAATTTCACAAGACGTAATTTCATAATGAAGTGATCAACAATTTCTTGTGCTTCTTCTTCTGTTAATGTACCGTTTACTAAATCTCTTTCAATAAAGATATCTAAGAAAGTAGACGTACGGCCAAGACTCATTGCTGCACCGTTTTGTTCTTTAATTGCTGCAAGATAAGCAAAATATAACCATTGGAATGCTTCTTGTGCATTTGTTGCTGGCTTAGAAATATCAAAACCGTGAGAAGCTGCCATTTGTTTTAATTCTTGAAGGGCACGAATTTGCTCAGATAATTCTTCGCGTAAACGCATTGTATCTTCGCTCATTACACCGCCAGTTAAATTCAAATCTTCTTTTTTCGCTTCGATTAAACGATCTATACCGTATAATGCTACGCGGCGATAGTCACCAATAATACGACCACGTCCGTATGCATCTGGAAGACCTGTAATAACGCCTGATTTACGAGCTGCTCTCATTTCTGGAGTATAAGCATCGAATACACCTTGGTTATGCGTTTTACGCCAGTCTCTGAAAATACGGCTTAATTCTTTGTCCATTTCATATCCGTAAGATTCACAAGCTTGCTCTGCCATACGAATACCACCGTATGGTTGTAATGAACGCTTAAATGGCTTGTCAGTTTGGACACCGACTACTTTTTCAATATCTTTATTTAAATATCCTGGGTCATGTGATGTAATAGAAGAAACAATTTTCGTATCCATGTCAAGGACTCCGCCATTGTTACGTTCTTGTGTTGTTAAATCCATTACTTGATCCCAAAGTTGTTTCGTCGCTTCTGTTGCTCCCGCTAAGAAGGATTCATTACCTTCGTATACGTTTACATTATTTAAAATGAAGTTGCGGACATCAATCTCTGCTTTCCACTTTTCACCTTTAAAGTTTTCCCATGCATTTTTTACATTTTCTAATACTTCAGTCATCCTAATCTCCTCCATTTTTGATTAGTACAGGACTAAGATTTTTTATATAACAGCTTACACATTTAGAATACTACTTTTTTTGAAAAGTGGACGAAATAGTTGTGACACATTTGTGAAATATTGAGCAAACCAATATAGACATAGTGTTAACTACACTTAAAACTCTTTTAAATTCACTCTTTCCTTAATTGTATTTTTTTGGTATCCTTATAAACGAATCCTATTCTGTAGTATAAGAGTCATACCCATTGTAAACTGTAATACCCTTACCTCCTATTCTGTTACATTATTTTGGTAACAGAATAGACAGAAGTGTACCTGTTTGGTACACTTCTGCTCTTCCTATTTATACAAAACCATACAGATAACACAAAATAGCATTTGACATGTTTTTTAATTTTTAAAAGCTATAATTGCAGCTACAGCATAATATACCTTTGGTTGTAATTCTGCTTGTTCCGCTACAGATACTGTAACAAGTGATCCCCCACTTGCAGAGAAATATTGAACCGCTTCTAATGGAATCCCATCCTCTTTCACATCAATATAAGTTCCATCTCTCCAATTTCCCTTCTGCAATGTCGCCGATAAATCTCCTGTGATTCTTTCAATTTCCTCCCCATTTGCTGATAAAAAACACCATTGCCATTTCGTAAAACTTAACAATTGATTCAATTCGCCAATCTTTTCTCCTGTTACGTTATAAAATGAATATGAATTCCTTACGCCTCTTTTCTTCTTAACTACTAGCAACTCTTCTTCAAATTCATTACATAAATAAAACTGTTGCTCATATATTCCATTGACGAGGAACGACAGAATACATTTCCATATCTTTTGAATCTGGGAATCATACCTTTCTTTGATCGTCCCTATTGTATTTCCGTCTAATCCAAAATATGTAATCGTCTTGAATATACCTGCTTCCTTGCGAACAACAAATCTTCGCTGCTCCAACAATAGGGATATCCCTTTATCTTGAGTTATCCTTTCTATCCCTTTCGCTCTGCTTCTTTCTATCAAACTATAAATCAGTAACATACATGCCGGTAACACAACACTGATTAGTTTTAGATTATCCTTTTCCAAACTAAAAAGTGTTCCTTTCCAATACTCCACTACAAATCCAATCGCAATAATAACCCATACAATAATAGCTACAAATAATATTCGTCTCGCATTACGTGCATGATGTTTCTGAATGCTCATAACGGCCCCCTTTTCCATTTTTTTCATTATATACATCCATTTTAATTTTTCGACATCTAACTCCCTGCTATGCAGAATAAAAAGTAACCTCCACTCGTTTACTCTTTCTGTTTTTACTTCGCATGTGGCAGAAAAAGGCCCTAACCGCTTCTATGCACGGTCAGATGCTCTCTCCCACCTAAAAAGAGGGGTTTTATGTCGGTTTTTTAATTGATGTATATATAGATACACTATCCCTCAAATTACCCCTAAAAAAAAGACCATCTCAAAAGATAGTCTCTCACACTTCAATATGCTGTAGCATTGTATAAATGTCATTATTAACCTTACCAAATGATTTAATATTGTTTTGAATGTTAGATAGTAAAACAACATATACACTTCCATTTTTACTAAATCCATTCAAGCAATTCCAACCAGGCATTACACCATGATTAGAATAACTTCCTGGATTCACATACCAACCAAATCCATAATCTTTCTTGAAGGCTGTAAACATTTGATCATAGCTCTCTTTTGAAATGAGTTTTCCAGAAAATAGAGCCTCGTTAAATAAATATAAATCATTTGCGCTCGTATATATATCCCCACACCCATAGAGTTGCGACATACTTGGAATAGCGGGCGTTGTCATATTATTATTTACGATTTTATAACCAGTAGAAGGATATTTTGTTTGCTCTAATGCCCTTCCAAAACCTGAATGTTTCATACCAATGGCATCAAAAATGTGCTGTTTAATATATTCTTCTAATGGTTGTCCGCTCACTTTCTCAACAATATACGCAAGTATGGAATAGTTAGAATCTGAATACTTCCATTTCTCCCCTGGATTCGCTAAACGTTTTTGTTGTCCAATTCTCTTTAACAATTCCTCATGAGAAATATCGTCCGCCCCAGCTTCATATTCCGGAATTCCTGATGTATGAGTTAGTAGATGCACTAACTTAATTCCATCACCTTGCGGAAAATCTGGAATATATTTCGCTACTGTATCCTCTGTTTGAAGTTTATTTTGATCTTTTAACTGCATAATCGCAGTTGCTACAAACGCCTTTGAAATGGAGCCAATATAAAATGTTGTTTCTGAATTATTTGGTGTTTTTTTCTCCTGATTTGCCAATCCATACCCTTTATTCAAAAGTACTTTACCATTTTTCACAACAACCGCGGTTCCACTAAAATCTTTACTTTGCAAATACTGATCTAACTCAGCATTTTCGTTAATTTCTTGTGGTGGACCTTCAGCAGGTTGTTCTGCTACTTTCGTTTGTTGCGCTTGTTTCTGGTGCTGTTCTACTTGTTGCTCTGGTTTCTTAACCTCTTCTTTCTTTTTCACTTCTTTTGTTTCTTTTGTTTCTTTTGCTTCTTTTGCTGCTTTTAACGTATTCTCTTTTTTATTATGTGACATAATCTTTGTATATCCGAAATACACAAGCGAAAACAACAGAATGAGAATAGCCGTTCTTTTTATGTATACAATTGGTCTACGAGCTTTGTTACTAGTATTATCCTTTTCTTGTTCCATAGTTACTTTTTTCCCCTTATTTATCAATAATTTAATCAAAATATGAAAGATACACTCCACAATCTTTTCCTAACTAATGGAAATTTTGTTTTATACCCTACTTACTGTATCATGCGATGAACCTATTACCAACCAATATGTACAAAAAAGAAAAAGAAAATTTTCGAAAGTGAGATCCCCTGTAAAAAGTTTATTAAAAAAAGAGGATATCCCCTAAAAGATTAAGTTTTATCAATCTTTTTTGGATATCCTCTTATCTAATTATTTATACGTGTTTTTTCATATCATCAGCAACTGATTCAACGTTTGTACCTACGATAACCTGTACACTTGTGTTACTTAATTTCATAACACCTTTTGCACCGGCACGTTTTAAAGCTGGTTCATTTACTAAGTTCGCATCTTTTACTTGTAGACGTAGACGAGTTGCACAGTTATCAATAACTGTTAAGTTGTCTTTTCCGCCTAATGCTGCTACGTATGCTTCACCAATAGAACCTGCAACTGGTGCTTCACCTTCTTCTTCTATTTCTTCATCATCTTCACGACCTGGAGTTTTTAAGTTAAATTTCTTAATTAAGAAGTAGAATACTACAAAGTAAATTGCTGCATAAATGAAGCCAATTCCCGCTAATAATAACGGTTTTGTTGCAATACCTAAGTTTAAGAAGTAATCAATTGCACCTGCACTAAATGAGAAACCATCATGAATGCCAAGTGTTGTTGTTACAAATAATGAAATACCTGTTAATACAGCGTGAATACCATATAATACTGGAGATAAGAACATGAATGAGAATTCAATTGGTTCTGTAATACCAGTTAAGAATGATGTTAATGCAAGACCTGCTAACATCCCTGTAACCATTTTACGTTTTTCAGGTTTAGCAGCTGCAATCATTGCGAAACATGCTGCTGGTAAACCGAACATCATGATTGGGAAGAAACCAGTCATAAACATACCCGCTGTTGGGTCTTGCGCAAAGAAACGAGCAATATCACCATGAACAATATCGCCTGCTGCATTTGTAAAGTCACCTAGTACAAACCAGAAATATGTGTTCATTACATGGTGTAAACCAATTGGAATTAATAGACGGTTTAATAAACCAAATATACCAGCACCAATTGCACCTAAGTTTACAATACCGTGTGCTACTGCATCGATACCACTTTGAATTGTTGGCCAAATTTGACCGAATACTAATCCTAAAAGAAGCATGACAACAGAAGTAATAATTGGTACAAAACGTTTTCCTGCAAAGAATCCTAACCATTCTGGCAATTTAATTTTATGGAATTTGTTATATAATAATCCGGCAACAACCCCAGCAATAATACCGCCAAGTATAGCCATATTTATCTTCGGTGTTAAAGCCGCTGCTTTTGAAACTTTTGTCATTGTATCTGCTAACTTACTTGGATCAACTGAACCTAATAGGTCTTGAACACTTTTTAATTTATCATTTAATTCTGCTGTTGAATAACCAACACTTAAAGTATTCGTTGTATTCTTCATAACTAGATAACCAATCGCACCTGCAAGACCTGCGGCACCACTACCATCAACAGATAAACCGATTGCAACACCAATTGCAAAAATAAGTGCTAAGTTATCAAAAATTGCTGCACCGGCCTGTGCCATAACAGGAATATCAAACACGTCTGGCTGTCCTAAACGAAGCAATAGTCCTGCTGCTGGTAGCACTGCGATTGGAAGCATTAACGCTTTACCAATACGTTGTAAAAACTGCAACATTGTAATTCCCCCTATTCAATTTATGAAATCGTTACCATTATAAATATATTTTAGAAAACGCTTTCTATTCCAAATTCATAATAACATATAGTTGTATAGATGTGTAGTTTTTATTTTTGGACTTTTCATGGATATCTTCTCTATTTCCAAACTGTTATACAAAAGGAAAATTCTCCTTACCAATAGCGAATATATTGAAAAAAAGGGAACGTAACATATAGAAGTTTCATTTTATCATTCCACTTTTTCATGTTATTATTTATTTCCGGATGTACATGGGAACAGTAAACTTAGTTAATTAGAAATAGGAGCGTTGGTACTATGCAGTGTGTTGAAACAAACAACTTACAACAGTTGTTAGAACAAGTGAAACCGTATACAAAAAAGGGGAAACTTGCTACTTATATCCCCGAACTAGGAAATGCAAATCCAGATGATTTAGGAATTGCTATTTATCATAAAGAGACAGAATATGTCCATGCTGGTAACTCACAAACCCTTTTTACTCTTCAAAGTATTTCAAAAGTAATTACACTTGCTCTTGCCCTTTTAGATCGTGGCGAAGACTATGTATTCTCTAAAGTTGGAATGGAACCAACTGGTGATCCATTTAATTCAATTATTAAGTTAGAAACTACTAGTCCTTCTAAACCTCTTAATCCAATGATTAACGCTGGTGCGTTAGCTATTACAAGCATGCTTACAGGGAATAGTAATGAAGAGAAAATGGAACGGATTCTTCAATTTGTACGTGAAATAACAGATAACCCTTCCATTAACTATTCTTCAAAGGTTGCGATTTCTGAATTAGAAACAGCTTATTTAAATCGTTCGCTTTGCTACTATATGAAACAAAATGGCATCATCGATAGTGATGTTGAGGAACTAATGGATTTATACACACGTCAATGTGCAATCGAAGTAAACTGCATTGATTTGGCACGCATCGGTTTAATTTTTGCAATGGATGGCTATGATCCATATAAGAAAAAGCAAATTATCCCGAAACACATTACGAAAATTTGTAAAACATTCATGGTAACTTGCGGCATGTACAACGAGTCTGGAGAATTTGCGATTCGTGTTGGAATCCCTGCAAAAAGTGGTGTAGCTGGTGGGATTTTCGGGTGCGTAAAAGGAGAAATGGGAATCGGAATTTTCGGACCCGCTCTAGATGCAAACGGAAATAGTATTGCTGGTTTTAAAATATTAGAACTACTATCCGCTCAAGAAGGCTGGAGTATTTTTTAAACAGAAAGTTATCCTGCTCTATTTTAACAGGATAACTTTTTTATTATGCATATTTACGCTCCTCTCGAATAATATAGTACAACCTAGCGCTATACGGTGGAGGTGTTAAAGATGAAACTAATATTCCAAATGGCAAAGCAGCCTGTTCTTGAAAAAACAATCCTTCTTTTTATACTGAGTATTGTAGAAGGCTTGAAGCTAAAAGTTGTTTCGCTCGATGAGGCACATCGATACATATTTAATTTAGAGGTGTTAGAATTATTAATGGACCGGAATATTGAGGATCAAGTATTAGAACTCATTCATTTCGGAATGGGCCTTGAGGATATTCTCCATGTACTCCCGGAAGAGCTTGAACAAAGTATTGAGGAATTAAAATGGCGATGCATTCAAGTTTTAGGTGAATATGGTATGTATGAAGAATCACAGCATTTAATTGAAGATATACGTTAAAAAAGCACCTGGATAGGTGCTTTAATGTTTCTTTAAGCTATTTTTATACGTTTCAATATTAACAGGTAATTCTTCCTCTTCTAGTGTATGCTCATTTACATCTTTATGAACATATGCTCCTTTAGGTGGCTGATGATCATGACCCTTTTTCTTATGATCAAATGCTTTACCACGTCCCATATTCATCCCCCTTTCCATAAAAGAAATCAATGTTAGTATGAATAAAAGCTCGTCGATATATGCAATACTTTGTTGTATTTCCAAGGAAATACCCGAATATTGTTGTTCAACACTCTCATTACATCAACTGGTCGATTCCAATAAGAATCAGTAAAATACCAGCAATAATTGTTGCCCATTCCCCTAAGTATTCCGCTAAAAATCTTTTCCCTATATAGGAAAAACCACTAACACAAATAAAACTAAATACACCTGAGACAATTGCAGTCCACCAAAGGTTTAAATTAGTTATCCCTGCATCAAATCCCCCTGCAATATTATTAATTGATAATGCAACCCCTAGTATAAGTGCTTCAGAAAAACTGATTGTTTTAGAACCATCAAAATCAGCATTTTCTGGATTACGTAATATTCTTATAAACATATTGGCATTTTTCTCTGGTGCTTCTTCCTTGCTAAGTAGTGGCTGACATAAAATAAATCCCCCAATGATGCCAAGTACAATTGCCCCAATTAAATTTGCCATAAAATCTGAAATAAACAATGATATCCAATTGCCAAAAAAACCAGCTAATAAAGTAAAAAGAAAACCAAAAAGGGCAATAATAAAACTATTAACCCAAGAAATTTGAATTTTACGAATTCCATACGCAATACCTACACCTGCATTATCTAAATTAGAAGCAATCCCAATTAGAAAAATGGAAAATAAGCCTGCTGTACTCATCAACATTCTCTCCTTCTTTTGGCTTTTCCATGCATCTTATGAAAATGTTGAGCAACTGTGCCTGTCAACTTCATATACTTGTAATAAACGCTCAACATTTTTTCAACACTTTTAAAAGAGAAGGAGTGCCTAAACCATGCCCACTCAAAATCCAAATGACCAGCTTGGTACGTTAATAAAAAAATTGTTAAAAGAGCGTGCCTTATCTATGCGTCAATTGGGAACACTGACAAACATTGATCCTTCAACAATTTCACGGATTATAAATGGTAAGCAACAAGCAAAGCAAAAACACCTTCAAAAGTTTGCAGAATTTCTGCAAGTTCCACCGCAATTGTTATATGATGCGATGTACTCTGATTCTCCTCACACAAAAAGAGAAAAAACAGATATGTACACATCACTCGACGCAATTCAACATACATTACAATCATCTAACCTATTCGATTACGACTACACAACAACTCGTGTAAAACAGGAACTTGAAAGTTATGAGCGGTATGCTCAAACAACAGAAGGACAAAAACGTATTCATGAAAGTTTCTCAACAAAGCTAGAGCAAATTGACAGCACAGGACCTTTCATTGAGCAATTAACAGATATGTATCATCAATTTTGCAAAGAATCTACTCCCCTTCAAGAACGCGCTATCATTGGGAGTGCCTTATTGTATTTCGTTTTATCAACAGATATTATCCCAGATTATATATTTCCAATTGGCTATTTAGATGATGCTATCGCAGTGGAGTTAGCAAAAGAGAAGTTGGTTGAAATGAGAAAAAAAACGTAGAGGACTTCTTAGAAAACATACGGAACTATTTCGGAAGCTTAGCTTACCTAGATTTTGAAATAGTTCCTACTAAAAAAATCGTACAAACATTAAAGCTTGTACGATTCCACGACAGGTACCTTTCATATTACAGAATACCCCTTATTTTTTTATTATAAATCTTTAAAAATCAACCTTCTCCAAATGTAATCCGCTCGCATCCGCAAGACAATTAATTTGATTTCGTTGTTTCGCTTCTAAAATTTGAGGAATCGTATCAGCATCTAACTGACCTAACCCCACTTCTACTAATGCTCCAACGATTTTTCTCACCATATTATGAAGGAATCCGTTTCCGCTCACTCTAATTTGGATGAAACCTTCACTTTCCACGATATCGAGCATATATACTTCACGAACCATAGACTTCTTCTTAGATTTCGCGTTTGAAAAAGCAGTAAAATCATGTGAACCAATTAAATATTGCGCTGCTTTCTTCATATTTTCAACATTTAACTTTTTACCAACGTGCATGCTGTATTTACGCATGAATGGATTCGTATGTTCCTCATTCCAAATCTTATATAAATACGTCTTCGCTTTCGAATTGTAACGAGCATGGAAACGTTCAGAAACTAACTCCACATCCGTAATACTAATATCGTTTGGTAAGTATTGATTTAAATACTTTTTAACTTTAAGTTCTGGTAAATTTTCATCAATCTTAAAATTAGCTATTTGATTAAGGGCGTGGACACCAGCATCTGTTCTGCTGCAACCGATAATTTCGATTTCTTTTCCGACCATTTCTGATAATACACTTTCGATTTTTCCTTGAATCGTATTATCATTATTTCCAAGACGTTGCCAGCCTTTATAGCGGCCGCCGTCATATTGAATTGTTAATTTGTAGTTGTTCATTGTTTTCTGCTATTAAAAACATAGACATTTGCCTATTCATGTTTTTATTAACAGACTCACCGCCTTTCTTTTTCCGTTACATAAAACAAAAATTTTAAGCATTCTATGATGTTTTTCGTAATCTTCTTTTCATAGTAACACAAGAGAGCTCATTTCGTGTCTATATATACATCAATTAAAAAGCCGACATAAACCCCCTCTTTTTGGTGGGAGAGAGCATCTGGCCATGCATAGAAGCGATCAAGGCCTTTTTCTGCCACATGCAAAGTAAGAACAGAAAGAGCAAACGAGTGTAGGTTACTTTTTATTCTGCATAGCAGGGATTTAGATGTCGAAAAATTAAAATGGATTTATATACTTCTGCCAATGTATTATGCGCATAAACTACACATATTAAATCAATAGTGTACAATCTAGTTCATGGACGCCACCCATGTTCCTGCAAAAAATTCTGTAGCTCTTCTTCAGACGGTACATGTTTCTCCCACTCTTCGCACTCCTTTAGAAACTCCTCAGTCTCATAGGCAACAGACGGTTCCTTCTTCCGAAACCTCACTGCCGCTTTCTCTACTTCACTAAGCCTCGTATATCCTTTTTCATACCAGTCCCGTAAAATGCCCTTCACATAAGCAAGCGTCCGCTTGTTATTTTCATAGGCAATCTGGAGTGCTTTCAATACAAGTTCATCTGACAAATCTGCAATCCATTCACTTAATTCATCCGCAGTATAAGGCGACAAACTACCAAAGTTTTGTTCATAAAACAGGAATACACTGCTTCCCGGCTCCACTTCTTCTACTTCCCCATCCGTTTCATCACTTTCAAAAATCTCTTGAGGAATAACCACAGGCTCTTCATCCGGTATGCCAAAATGCTCTAGTAATAGCGGAATATTCAGCCCTTCCTCCAAACATTTTTGAAGAAACATATGTATAAACTTTTTACTTTTCACAGTCTTTAACTCACGCAATACGCATTTCTCAACGTTCGTATTCGTAATAGGGTTATAGCGCACCCAGTTCTGAATGTATAGCTCCTTCGTTTCTGCATCATATAATATTTTTCCATAGTCAATAAACCGCTGCAGCAACTTCTCAACAGTCTCCCGGTTATACCCTGTTTCCATCTCTGCCAAACGCTTCGGCAACGGATAAATGCCGCATTGCGTCGTTTTAGAGCATGTCAGCAAGTATATGTAAAAGTATCGTTCCTCCGGCGTTAAGTCCAATACAAAATCATCCTGCCAAAAATTCACCTGTACATTCCGGTATACTGCCATATTGATTCCTCCCATCTTTTGCGGCAAATATGAAATTGCCGTTTCCTTAATAGATATAAAGACAAGTGAAGAAATTGGGTAATTTAATTTTATAAAAAATTACTACTACGGTTTTGTTTCTTTCGGGGGTGATTCTTGTAGTAGTTTTTTTTTTTGTTTTGTTTTTTGTTTTTGTAATGATTTATTACTTGTAAGGGGCTTGTAATGGGCTTACAAGGGGTATGGAAGGGGCTATTCATTGTGAATCGAAAGGATTTGGCTATCATTTAAGGAGCTTTTAGGGTTATACAATTTTATGTATCATTCTCTATGTGTTACAAAATAAGTCTGTTGTATGTAGGACTGTTATGTGCTCCCCATTCTTCCTAGCGCTCGGTTACGTTTAACGAGGCTGAAAAGTTTACTTTAGGCTATTAACGTGTTCATTCTATTGACCAAAATCCAACTTTGGGCAATTCAACACTGTAAAATCTGGTAAAAAAATAATGAAAATTTAAGAATAATAAGGTAAACTAATCAATGGTTTAGTATGTAAACACACTAGTTTAAAGTCGATTGACGTTGATGTATACGGAGGAATGGTTTATGAACAACAACACAATAAATGAATCAGTTGAAGAAATTGATAAAAAACGGGTAAACTCACGCAAGCGTTCTACAAATTGGAAGCTTATCACAGCGGGTGGCGTCGGTATCATTGCACTTCTCATTGGGGGAATGAGTTATTATCAGGCAACTCGTTTCAATTCACAGGTTACGATTAATGACACAAAAGTCGGCGGTCTGACTGCTGATCAAGCAATGCAGAAATTAAAAACATCTGGATTAGAAAACAAAGTCTATGTCGGCCAACAACAAATTTTAGATGAAAAAGATACGCAAACGGAACTTACGAATGAGGATTTGCCTAAAGTTAAGAAACTATTAAAAAGCCAATGGACATTTTTCCCTTCCTCAAAGGAAAAAAATTATTCGCTGCTACCGGAAAAAGCTGATCACTATCGAAGTGAGACAATGAAAAAACTTGTAGAAGAAAAGCTCCTATCTATGAATAAAGATTTAAAAGCGCCTCAAGATGCTATGGCGAAGCTCGAACAGGGCAAAGTTGTGATTTCAAAAAGCATGGACGGAAAACAGTATGATGTCGCTAGTCTATTGAAGGATTATGACAAGCAGAAGTATAAAAGTGAAATCCATCTGAATCCTGTATACATACAGCCTATTAAAGAAAACGATTCGATTGTCAAAAAAGAAGAACAAGCGCTACAGGATCTTCTTCAACAAACCATTGATTATAAGGTACAAAATGAAGTTTATTCTTTAAAAGCTAAAGATCTAATTAAAAATGCCTCTATGTCAAAGGATATGAAGGTTACAATCGATGAAAGTGACATTAAGAACAAGATTGCTGAAATTAATAATTCTAAATCAACATTAAATAAAGACTTCGCATTTAAAACCCATTCTGGTTCGGTCATATCAGTAAAAGGACAAGGCTACGGCTGGGCAATAAATGTTGAAAAAGAAGCAAAACGAATCCAAGAAGCCTTCGAAAAAGGGGAAAAATCGCTTTCTGCTTCTAATATTTATGGAAACGGCTGGAATAATGAAGGCATCGGTTATGAAACAACTGCAAATAATGGCATTGGAGACACGTATGCTGAAGTGTCAATTGCAGAACAGCAAATTTGGATTTACAAAGATGGAAATTTGGCAGTTTCAACGAATGTAGTAACTGGTAAACATAGCACGAGTGAAGATACATCACCGGGAGTATGGTACGTCCTTTATAAACGATCACCGTACACACTCAAAGGCAGCGCAGTAGGTAAAGCCGATTATTCCGTTAATGTAAATTACTGGGCTCCGTTTACTAACAGCGGACAAGGGTTCCACGATGCGGGCTGGCGGACAAACTGGGCAAATAATGCCTATTTAACGGGAGGTTCGGGCGGATGTGTTAACCTCTCTCCTAGTGTTGCGAAAACTGTGTATGATAATCTCAGCACTTATGAACCGGTTGTCGTGTACTAGCAAATAGCAGTATAAAAACAAAGAAGCAGAAAATCCTAAGTGATTTTCTGCTTCTTTATTTTTATTATTTATGCTCCGTATTTCTCCTGTACAGAGTGGAAAACAGTTGTATACTTATATTCAACTGCCATAAAAACCCATTTACTTATGATACGGTTCAGCGTGATAGATCTAAATGAGATTTTAATTAAAATACTTATTTCGGTGACAAAATAAATATCCCAACAAAAAAACACTCACAGGTTTAGATCAAAACAATAAACCGTATATATGAAAGATTTCCCAAAAAAGATTGGCCCCATTTAATCTAGTTTATTACAAAAATGCCTGTCACTGCCTGGAATACCGAAAGTTCGATCAATTACCAGGAGTACAGGCATTTTATTTAACTATTTAATATGCATAGGAATTAATCTTTGTCCAAATACCTACACTCTTAATTTCTTTATACTCAGGTTTCCACATAGCATCTTCAATAGCATTTTCAACATCTTGAATATCTATTCTTGCAATTCCTTCGTGTATTGCAGCATGGGCTACTTCAATGGCTACGTATTTTGAGACTTCATGAAGCTTTTCAATGGATGGCAGCAGGGATGCGCCTGATGTGCTGGTATCTGACATTTTGGCAACTGCATTTGCTGCTGCTGCGAACATTCCTTTTGAGATGATTTCAGCTTTTGCAACAATTGCTCCAAGTCCAAGCCCCGGGAATACAAATGCGTTGTTTGACTGCCCGATTTCATAGGTAACACCTTTGTATTTTACATCGGCAAAGGGGCTGCCAGTCGCAATTAACGCCTTGCCATCTGTCCATTTGATTAGGTTTTCTGGCACTGCTTCAGCCAGCGCAGTCGGGTTGGACATTGGCATGATGATTGGACGTTCAACGTACTTGGCCATCTCTTTTATAATATCCTCAGTGAAGGCACCGGCTTGTCCGGAAGTACCAATCAGGATGGTTGGCTTCACCCTTCGAACTACTTCCATTAATGAAATGATCCCTTCCTCATTCTTATCCCAGTCCTTAACTTCATCCACCTGTCTTGTATAAGGCTTCTGGAAGTTCAGAACATCTGGTGTTTCATCTATTAGTAGACCCCGATAGTCAACAGCCCAGAAACGATCATAGGCCTCTTCTCTAGTCAACCCTTCTAGAACCATGGCATCTGCCATTTGGTCTGCGTTACCAATGCCGGCAGCCCCTGGTCCAAAGACAACAATGCGCTGGTCCTTCAGGGATTCTCCCGTTACTTTCAAAGCAGACATAATAGCAGCAAGAGTAACAGCACCTGTTCCCTGGATGTCATCGTTGAAGGTAAGGATTTTGTCACCGCATTTGTCCAAGATTTTTCGCGCATTGACGTTGCCAAGGTCCTCCCAGTGAATGAGAACCTCTGGAAAGAACTTTCTTGCAGTCTGAATGAATAAATCAATGAATTGATCATAACGCTCACCGCGGACACGTGCGAATTTGTTGCCGATATACATAGGGTCTGCAATCAAAGTTTGATTGTTCGTGCCAACATCCAACACGACTGGCAGAACACGACTCGGATCAATCCCAGCTGCAGCCGTGTACACGGCAAGTTTACCAATCGCAATATTAATACCGCCTATCCCTTGGTCCCCAATACCAAGAATGCTTTCAGAGTCGGTAACGACGATTAAATCAATACCATTTTTGGGCTTTCCTAGATTATATAATGCCTTTTCAATGCCCTCAGGATCATCAATGGAAAGATATAAGCCACCTGGGCGACGGTAGCTATGGGAGTATGACTGGATTGCATCACCGACAGTAGGAGTGTAGATGATAGGGAGCATTTCTGCCAGGTGTTCTTTCAAAAGACGGTAAAACAAAACAACATTGCGGTTGTATAAATCATAAAGCAACCCGTTTTTGAACAGATTCGTCGTCTGCATCGAATATTGTTCATAGATCCTATTAACTTGTTCATCAAGGGTGAGTACTTGTGGAGGTAACAGACCTTCAAGTCCAAGGTCTTCCCTTTCCTCTTTCGTAAAAGCTGTTCCTTTATTCAAAAAAGGATTGGAGAGAACTTCTTTTCCTTTTATTGTAGTAATAATAACATTCTCAGGTATATTCATGGCGTTTCCTTCCTCCTATCTTAAAATAGCTATTCCGACAATACCGCAACCATGTTAATAAATTTTTCCTTATCCCACTAGTTTTTTTAACTTAATGACCCTTTTTTGCAACTAAACAAAGTAGACGGTGAAACCGCTGACTGCTTTGTCTTTGTTTCATTTTCAAATTGGCTTAAAAGCTTCAGCAGCATGATGGCTAGGATAACAGTAGATTTTCACTTTATTGTCATGCTGCCCCTGCAATTGATTTTTTAGCTTTTTTCTTTTCGGACATTTTAAATGCATAACTAACAATAATCGGACAGACTACTGCAGATATTACACATGCTGCTGCAACTTGTGCAGTAGCTCCTGGTGCTATTGAAGCTAAGGTTGGATCTGCTGCTGCAACAACAGCTGGTGTAGCTACAGCATTTCCTGCAGTTGACCCTGTTGCTAAACCAACGATAGGATTTTCTTTAAATAACTTCAAAAGTAAGTAAGCTCCAATTCCAGTGAATGCAGCTATTAATCCTAGTAATATGCCAGGACCTCCCGCTTTTATAATAGTTGAAAGATCCATTCCTGCACCTAATGGGAATGAGAAGAATGGGATTAATAATAATTTACTGCTTCCAAGGAACTTTCTCATATCAGGATCAATATTTCCTAAAATCATTCCTATTACGATTGGAATTAATACTCCTACAAGTGTTTGAAAAGGAATTGTGGCAAGTCCGGATGCACCTAATGCAACTAATGTGAAAAATGGACCATCTTTTAAAGAAAATACAGCATATGCGCCTACATCAGTTTCGTCACCATACGATGAAGCAAGAGATGCATATAATCCACCATTAGCATTTAATAACGCTGCAAGGATGGCTAATGGTGATAATCCTAGTACTCCGGCAGGCCCAAAAATCATTGCTACAGTTAAACCTATACCAGCACCTATTATAAATTTTCCTGTTAATAATATTGCACCTTTTTTTATTGCCTTTGGTGCTAATTTGAAATTAATTTGTGAACCAATTAAAAACATAAAACATGCCAAAATGGTAGATGATGCTTCTTTACTGAATAATGCCGTTGTAAAACTTCCAATTTTTAAAATTTCCGGGAAAAAGGTATTCGTTAATACTCCTAAAAAAAGTGGAACAACCATCATACCACCTGGAATTTTATCAAGCGTTTTCTTAATTGGAATTTGCATTTTTACCCCTCCTAAAGTAGTTTTTATAATCTCGAAAGGAATCCGTTATTTTACCAATTATTCTAATAATTGAAGAAATCGATTCCAATTCTCTTGCATCTTGTACTATGTTTTAATCTCCATTTGTTTTGTTACATGTCTATCATATTCGGAGAGAAAGCGTTTTCATAGTTTATGAAAGTTTAATAATCCTTTTTGTAAATAAAAAAAGTAAGCAGTTTCAAAAACTGCTTACAAAAAGTTTTTTATTAGGTGTTCCTTATATTGATTATATTCATGCTGATACACAGGCCGTCCGATTGTTCCATAGATGACTTTGACTTCAAGTATTCCTAAGTCCTTTAGGAAGTTAAGGTACTTTCTTGCTGAAACCTTTGAAATTCCTACAACATTAGCTACTTCATCAGTGGAAAAAGGCCCCCGCTTCAACTCTTGAACCGCATCCCATATCTGCTTTAAGGTATCCTTGGTTAATCCCTTTGGGAGTTCCTCTGCGATTACGGCTTCTTCTCTGTGCAAAAGTAAGTGATCGAGCTCCTGCTGACTTACCGAATCCTGTTTATCAATTAACCGAGTTTGCTCAAGGTAGGCAGCAAGTGCAGCGTTAAACCGATCAAACTCGAAAGGCTTAATTAAATAGTCGACAACACCATACCTTAATGCCCTCTTAATTCGTTCAAGATCTGAGGCCGCTGAAATAATGATAACATCACTTTCAAGATCATTTTTCCGAAGGTACGATAACAGCTCCAGGCCCTGTTTTCCCGGCATAAAAATATCCAGGAGAATGAGCTGAATATCATTCTTTCCTAAAAGTTGGATGGCTTCAGCAACTGAATTGGCTATTGCAACTAAACGGAACCCGGCAATTTTAGAAAGGTACTGCTTATTGATTTTCGCTACCATCGGGTCATCTTCAACAATCATTACATTAATCATTTCCATACATCCTCTGCTTTATAAGGTATATATACACCAAAATTCGTTCCCTTTCCAGGCTTGGACGAAATAATCAGGTCCCCCTCCAGTCTTTCAATTGCCTGCGCCAACAGGTATAATCCGAACCCACGGTGATTTCCTTTCGTTGAAAAGCCTTTATTCAATATTTTGTTTTGGAGTGAATTCGTCATTCCCACTCCTGTGTCTTTAACCTCTATTGTTAAAATATCCTCTGCGTAATCCAGTATAAGGTCGACTTTTTTGTTTGGACTGTCTGCAATTGCCTCCATTGCGTTATCGACGAGATTTCCAATTATCGTTATTAAATCATGTGTAATTTCCGAGTTGGCAGGCTTGGGAAGTGTATTTGCGCTATCAAATGAAAGTAAGGCCCCTGATTCTCTTGCAAAGCTTAGCTTGCCAATCAGAAACCCGGCAAGAACCGGATCTTGGACTTTTTTCGTTACAAAGCCCACTTCCGTTTCACGGTGGTTAACGACTTCACTTACATAGTTAGCAAGTGTATCGTATTGTTCAGTACGAACCAGGCCAAGAATGACATGAAGTTTATTCATGAATTCATGAGTCTGAGCACGAAGAGCTTCCGCATAATTGCGTACACCTGTAAGCTGTTCAGCCAAAACTTGAACTTCGGTTTTATCACGGAATGTTGCGATTGCTCCCATCGGCTGATTTTGCACAATCACTGGTACCCTGTTTACTAGAATGGTAACCCCATGCAGGTTCTGTTCTTGGTCGAGCTCTGTCTCACCCGATTTGATAATGCGACTTAACCGGGTCTCTGGCAAATAATCTTCAATGTTCTTCCCTATAGGATTCTCTCCAAGTCCGGCTTTTTTAAAAAGCTTACTGGCTGCCCTGTTTACAAGTGTGATATTCCCTTCTTGGTCGATAGCTATGATTCCCTCACGCACAGACTGAAGCATGGAACTACGTTCTTCAAGCAGCTTAGCAATAGCGATCGGCTCGAGTCCTAAAAGGATTTTTTTGATGTATCTTGCTAGGCACACTGCACCGATTACACCTGTTAGGATTCCGATTAACGTCCCTATAACGACCGCCAGTCGTCCTTTCTGTACCGCCTTTGTAACGTTCTCTAAAGTAATTCCTACAGCAACCGCACCCACTTGTTTTCCCTGTGAATTTTTTATTGGAGTAAATGCCCGCATAGATCGACCAATAGTCCCCTTTGAAACGGACACATACTCCTTTCCTTTAAGAACTGGCCCTTCATCTCCTCCCATGAAGGGCTTTCCAACCAATTCGGGGTCCGGATGGGATTGACGGATTCCTTTCATGTTCATAACAACAACGAAGTTGACATTGATCTTTTCTCTAATTTGATTACTAAAAACTTGGACATTTTTCTCGTTTCCTTTCCCTTCAAGGGCTTCAATCACTTGCGGACTAAGGGCTACCATCTTTGCAACATTGAGGGCCTTTTCTTTCTCTGTTTCTTCCACACTGGAAGTAATTCTATTGCTTATTATTAAATCAGTTATTCCAAGTGATAATACGACGACAATGCAAACAAATATAATAATAATGGCTTGTAAACTAAGTTTGCCCTTCTTCATAATCTCCTCCAAGTATTATCAAAATTATAGTATGTGTAAGACTTATCCCAAAAATGACAAAAGGCCGCTAAGCTCATAAAAAAGCTGTAAGCAGCCTTTATCATTAATCATCGAATTAGCAAAATGGCACCTGCCATAATTAAGGTGAGAACCATTGCATTTTTTAAAATTGACACTTGAACACCCTTTACTCCCAATAAATTCCAATAATAACATAGTAGGTGTAAAATTCAAAGATATCACCCCCGAACACACTTTCACTTCATAAAAAGAAATTTATCCAATTATATTGTAGTACTTGAAAATGGCAGGACACTTTTTGTAATTAAAAAAAGTGTTTGAGCAGGGAAATAAAACAGGTTTTCAAAAGCAAGGAATGGCTAAAAAAATTATGGAGTTTTTACTTGAGCACTTCCTTTCACTCCCTGATAAAACATCCCAAATAAAAATTAGGCCTTATCGATTTTTCGATAAGACCTATCTCTCACTGCTACACCTTTAATTTTCTTTTCTAACAAGCTTAACCACATTCTCCACGTGCGCCGTATGTGGGAACATATCAACCGGTTGTACATATTCCACTTCGTAGCTCTTCATTAATGCTTTCACATCACGAGCTAACGATGAAGGGTTACAAGAAACATATGCAACTGTTTTTGGTTTTACTTTTAAAATTGTTTCAAGCAACTTATCATCACAGCCTGTGCGAGGTGGATCAACAACAATTACATCTGGACGCCAGCCTTCTTTCACCCATTTTGGTAGCCATTGTTCTGCTTTACCAGCTTCGTACTTTGTATTTGTAAATCCGTGACGCTTTGCATTTTTCTTTGCATCTTCAATCGCTTCCGGGATCACATCCATACCGCGTACTTCTGCTGCATCATTTGCTAGCCAAAGTCCGATTGTACCAACGCCGCAATATGCATCAACAATTTTTTCCGTACCTGTTAACGCAGCAGCTTTTTTCGCTTCGTTATATAGGACAACGGTTTGTTCTGGATTCAACTGGAAGAATGCACGTGCTGATAATTCAAATGATAAATCACCAAGCGTTTCTTGAATGACTTCTTTTCCAGCTAATCGGAATGTTTTATCACCAAAAATGACAGATGTTTTACGCCAGTTCACATTTTGCATAATCGATTTTACAGTTGGCATCTGTTTTTGTACTTCTGCAATAAACTGCTCTTTATTTGGTAATTCTTCTTTTGTTGTAATTAACGTGACTTGTACTTCTCCTGTTTGAACCGCAGCACGGGTCACAATTGTACGTACAAGACCTTTTTGTTTTCTCTCATTGTAAATAGAAATGTTCAGTTTTTCTAATATACGTCTTACAACTTTTGTCGCTTCGTTTGTTGCTTTATGCTGAATCATACAATGAGAAATATCAATTAATTGATGTGAGTTTTGCTCATATAATCCCGTAATAACCTTCTCGTCTTTTCGCCCCACTTGCAGTTGGCTCTTATTACGATAATGCCACGGGTCTTCCATACCAAGCGTTGGACGAATTTTCTCTTCCAAACTGTTGTTCATATATTTTTGGAATGCTTGTACAACAATATCTCGTTTTTGATTTAATTGTTCTTGATAATCCAAATGTTGCAGCTGGCAGCCGCCACATTTTTCATATACTGGACACGGTGCTTTTACACGGTGCGGTGACGCTTTACGAACTTTTTTCACTTTTGCTTCAGCAAAGCCACGCTGAATCTTCGTTGCTTCCGCAACAACTTCTTCTCCTGGTAATGCCCCTGGAATGAAAACAACTTGTCTCTTAAAATAACCAACGCCTTCTCCGTTAATCCCAAGACGCTTAATTGTCACAGGAAACGTTTGACCAACTTCCAACTTACTCTCGTGTTGCTTTTGTATCATCATTACACCTCTACTCTATACTTTTCCATAAATATAACGCTGCATAACTGCAGTATGGTTCGCACTCTTGTTTCACTTGTTCTAAAAGTGCATCATCTGGTTTATTCTCCAATTGAAATATCCCTTGAAGTGCACGTTGAATCCCGATATCTGCTTTCGGAAACATATTTTTCCGCCCCAGTCCAAATAATAAAAAGTTTTGCACTGTCCATGCACCAATCCCTCGCACTGGTAACAATTGCGCTGACACTTCTTCTTCTGTTTGTTTTTCTAGTTCCGCTAACTCTAACTTACCTTCCACAATATGTTTTGCTAGCCCTACCATATATTCAGCTTTTCGTTGACTAAACTTCTGATTTCTAAGCTCTTCTATTGAAATATTTGCTACCCTTTCTGGTGTAGGAAAAAAGAAAACACCATTCTTCTCTGTTCCATACCGTTTTACAAATTGTTCTGTAAGTGCAGTAGCAAATTTCAAATGTACTTGTTGATGAATAATACAACGAAGAAGACAAGCAAAATAATCAAACTCTAAAATAAGTGGTGTATAGGCATATGTTTCAAAAAGCGGACGTAATGATGTGTTTATAAAATGGGTTTGTATATCTTGAAAAGATTCATTCCATTGAAAAATGGAATAGATGCGTTTCACAACTTTCTCTTGTTCCCCTGTTTGGCTTGAAATCCAAAATTGTGGATTTTGAAGCGTGCCAATCCCTTGCACGCGAACAACAATTTGTTCTTCATCTATAAGAAGTGGAACATAAACTATTTTCTCTTCTAACTGGACAACATTTAGTGGATCAAAAGATAGACGCCTTAATACTTCTTCAAAGTGGTACGGATTCTTTAACGTAACATGTTCGCTCCACATACGTTTCCCCATCCTTTTTACACATCATTATAGCATGAGAAAACCGCAAGCATACATGCTTACGGTTGATTGCTTTTTACTAAATCATCTAGGCTTTTAAAATGATACCCTTTCTCGCGCAAATCATCAATGATTTTTGCAAGTGCTTCTGCATTATCTTTTGATATAGCATGAAGTAATATAACGGACCCTGGATGAATCATATTCATAACATGATTATGAGAATATTGCCATCCTCTTTGCTGATCTACTTTCCAATCTAGAAATGCAAGCGACCAAAACACGTTATAATATCCCATTTCTTTCGTAAGAGCTAGCGTACGCTCACTAAAAATCCCACGCGGAGGACGTACATATTTCACTTCTTTTTGTCCGGTTATTTTTTTAATTTCATCCGTTACACTTTGCAATTCTTCCCGAAGTTTCTCATCATTTACAGTTGTAAAATCAGGATGACTTCGAGAATGATTTCCAATAATATGCCCTTCATTTTTCATTCTTAATAATAACTCTTTTTGCGTCTTTATATAATGACCTGTTACAAAAAATGTTGCTGGTACTTTCTTTTCTTTTAACACATCTAAAATTTGTCCAGTATATCCATTTTCATATCCATTATCAAATGTTAAATATATATCCTTTTTACTTGTATCACCTAAATAAAAACCACCGTTACCCTGGAGTAAATCAGTAAATTTTTTCCCCGCATCTGGTGGAGTCTCATTTTTAGCTCGTGGAATTCCCCAGTGATTGGGCGCGTTCGTATACGCGAAAGCAGAAACTGGAACGAGTGCCATTATAATTGAAAAAATGAGACCTATATATAACCATTTATACTTCATAAATAGTCTCCTTTCCATATATCATCGTACCTGTAGTTTCTGTTTTCAATATTCCTTTCATCCTAAACAAGTTTTTCTATATGTACCAAAAAATGCACCTCGAATTGTTCGAGGTGCATTTTCTTATTTCATTTACTTAAATACTGGCTCTTTAAAGCTAGCCAATTTTTCAAGTGATGTTTTATCTACATCTGCATGTAGACTATTACCATGAGAGTCCATTGTTACAACCGCTTTAAAGCCATCGATGCGTAAGTGCCACATTGCTTCTGGAATACCAAATTGTAAGAAGTCAACGTCTTTCACTTCTTTAATACATTCTGCATAATACTGTGCGGCACCGCCAATCGCATTTAAATATACACCACCATGTTCTGCTAGTGCCGCCAATGTTTTCGCTCCCATGCCGCCTTTACCAATTACAGCACGGATACCAAATTTCTTCATGATATCCCCTTGATATGGTTCTTCACGAATACTTGTCGTTGGACCTGCTGCTTTAATCTTCCAATTGTCATTTTCATCCTTCACTACAACTGGACCACAGTGGTAAATAATTTGTCCATTTAAATCTACTGGGCAATCATTATCCATTAAATACTTATGAATTGCGTCACGCCCCGTGTACATCATGCCATTAATTGTAACAACATCACCAACACGGAGTTCACGAATTTGCTCTTCTGTAATTGGAGCCTGTAATACAATTTCACGCTGTTCATTTTTTTCTTGTGTCGCTTCTTGCTGAAGTGTGTCTTCTCCTTCTTGATATAACCAATCAATAATTTCACCTGTTTCAGGATGAATTGTTACACCAAGACGACGATATGCCCAGCAATTATACGCAACAGACACATAGAAACTAGCTGGCAAACGATTGTACACTCCAATTTTACAACCAAGTAAAGTTGTTTCTCCACCAAATCCCATCGTACCAATGCCAAGTTTGTTGGCATTCTCTAGTACGTACTCTTCAAGCTTTTGTAATTCTGGAATTGGATTCACATCATCTAATGTACGGAACAATTGATTTTTTGCTAATTCATAACCTGATGTGCGGTCTCCCCCGATACCAACACCG
The DNA here is from genome assembly GCF_044764345.1 of Bacillus sp. NPDC094106. Lineage (NCBI taxonomy): Bacteria > Bacillati > Bacillota > Bacilli > Caryophanales > Bacillaceae > Bacillus > Bacillus sp. NPDC094106. The sequence continues at coordinate 52,356 of NZ_JBIWHY010000009.1, forward strand.
ATTACACCTGCACTACACCCTTGTCCTTGTGCTTGATATACTGCATGAAGAAGGCATTTACGAATTCCTTCTAAATCGCGGCCAGCTCGTCCAAGTCCTTCTAATTCACAAGGTAAGCTATACTGGATATTTTTATTCTCACAGCCGCCTCCCTTTAAAATTAAACGTGCATCAATATAATCTTTCTCCCATTGTTCAAACTTAATCACAGGTGTACCTGGCCCTAAATTGTTTCCACTATTGTCTCCGAAAAGAGAATCAACGGAATTCGGACGAAGTTTCCCATCCTTTGTCGCCCGCTCAAGCGCACTATAGATGGCTTCCTTCATTTTCAATTGATTCACACCAACTGGTGTATAAATTTTAAACGTTGGCATCCCTGTATCTTGGCAAATTGGCGAGATGTTGTCATCTGCCATTTTAATATTATTTGTAATCGTGCCAAGTGCCATTGCTGAACGAGTCCCTGCATTTTCTCGCTCTTTCGCTTGCTGAATCGCACGGCGAACATCTTTCGGTAAATTCGTCGACGTTTCAACGATCAGTTGATACATAGTTTCTTGAAGCTTTTCCATTGTTACTTCCCCCTCAATTGTGAACGCTATCAAAACGTTATGAGATGAAAATTTCATCATTAAATCTCTATTTATTTAATGACTCTTAAGATTGAATGAAATTTTTCACAACTTGATTATACCCTTTTTTCCATATTCCTTCTATTTTAATACAACAGGAAATCCGCATATTTTATAATAAGGCAGCGTACTTACAGAAAACGGCTGCCAATACATCATTGACAGCCGCTTTAATATATTATTCGTCTTTTTTAAATTGCTCACATTTCAGTTCTAATTCATCTAACATTGCAAGAAGACGATCTACATCTTCTAGTTCTACTTCTTCTGGCTCAATTGTATCAATTACTTCAATGAACATATTTAAACGTTCTTTTAAATATACTAGTTGTGAATCTTTATCATGAATTGCTTTTCCCACGAAGGCACTCTCCTTTTTATTCGAGTTGCTTTTATTATACCGCAAAAACGAGTATCATGGGCATGAATTTTCATCAATTTTGCCCTAGAATTCCATTCTATGCAAACAGAAATATAAGGCGCTTTCTTTTTTTAAAAGCGAAATAAACAAATCAAGTAATTCTCGTTACAAAAAGTTTCACTTTATAAAAAGTCCATATTCTTCTATTATAGAGAATGGACAAATTGTTATTTCAATAGTCAAAGGAGTATTTCAGATGAGTATATCACAAACAATGAAGCCGATTACTCCTTCTTACGATCCATGGGAAGCGTATATGGACCTTGAAGAGTACGGCAAATTACTATTAACAAACGTTGAATTTACAACAACAACGTTATGCAATATGCGCTGTGAGCATTGTGCTGTCGGTTATACATTACAACCGAAGGATCCAAATCCGCTTCCGATGGAGCTTTTATTAAAGCGGTTAGATGAGATTCCTCATTTACGTTCTTTAAGTATTACTGGCGGAGAACCTATGATGTCAAAGAAATCCGTCGATAACTATGTAACACCACTCTTAAAATATGCCCATGAACGAGGCGTTCGCACTCAAATCAATTCAAATTTAACTATAGATTTAGCCCGGTATGAACAAATTATTCCTTATTTAGACGTGTTGCATATTTCACATAACTGGGGAACAATCGATGACTTCGTTGAAGGCGGCTTTGCGATGATGGCTCGCAAGCCTACTTATGAACAACGTGCCAAGTTATTTGAACGAATGATTACAAATAGCAAAGCTCTATCAGATGCAGGTGTTCTTGTCTCAGCAGAAACAATGTTAAATAAACGTACCCTACCACATATTGAAAACATCCATCGTCAAATTGTTGAAGAAATGGGTTGTAAACGTCATGAAGTGCATCCAATGTATCCAAGTGATTTTGCTAGCAACCTTGAAATTTTAACAAAAGCTGAAATTCGAAGTGCAATTGAGCATTTATTAGATATTCGTGATGAAAACGTATGGATGTTATTTGGTACATTACCTTTCTATGCATGTAGTGATGATGAACGTGATTTAGCTACATTAAAGAAATTACATGAGAGCAAAAACGTGACCGTTCGTAATGATCCAGATGGACGTTCTCGTTTAAATGTGAATATTTTTGATGGAAATATTATCGTGACAGATTTTGGTGATATTCCTATTCTCGGTAATGTGCAAACAAATACATTACAAGAAGCATATGACAAATGGGGCAGTTCAAAAACAGCGCAATCATTAAGCTGTCATTGTCCAGCTGTGAAATGTCTTGGACCAAATATTCTTGTGAAAAATAGCTATTATCCAACTGAAAATTTCTTAACAAAAGAAACCAATATTACACGCTAGTTAAAAACGTCAGCTCCATATGCTGACGTTTTTAACGATTACTATCATTGTGGTTGTAGTGACGAAATAAATTTAAAAGACAAGTGATCTTGAATCGGAATAGCTGCTCCAATTCCTTGCGATGTAATATTTTTAATAACAAGTCTTTTTTGATTTCCTTTCAAAACAAGATACACTTCTCCAAATGTGACTTTTCCTTTTTCATTTACTGCTGGTGTATAAGCATATAAGTACCCCATTTGTTTTGGACTAATATTATATACCCGCTCATGACCTGTACCGTAACCAATTGTTGTTTTAAAAGAGAGTGGTAATTGTACTTTTTCCAACGCCTTTAAAAGCATCATTTTTTTCACATCTGTTGCATCTTTAATATCTGCTGTTAGATTACCTTCTACAGTTCTTTGTGTTTCTTGTTTATAGCGAAGTGGATATAGTCGTTCTACCCCTCGATTATCGTATACATTTCGATTCACTTGTTTATATTCCCAATTAATTGTTGTGTCTGTCGATTCATAATTTAACGGCCATTGGCCTAAATAAATTTTTGCCTTATACCCTATTGCAAGAGGCGCATTTGAAATCGAGGTTTCATTCAACATCCGAATTAAATCTGGATTTTCAATTCTAATCGTTGATGTTTTTAACAATTCTTTTGCAAATTTACTCGGTTGCAAACGCGGTAAATCTTGTGCTTCATTTGGATACGTATTGTCTTTTGAAATATTTAAAACAGATGAGGGCACCTTTACTTGTATCGTTGTCTTCGCAAGACTACTACAAGGAAATAATAAAATAAGTGTGGCTATAATTAAAAGGCATATACTGTACACTCTTTTCACCTGTCTGGCTCCTTCCTACATAACAGTATGTAAATGATTTACTTTATCTATTGTTTTCCCTCCATCACATTGTTATCCCACTTTTTTCATAATAAGTAAAAACCAATTCCCATAATAAAATAGGCCGCTAATAATGTGCCTCCTTCAAACCAATTCGTATCCCCGTCATTTGAAATCGCGATTGTCAAAAAGACCGCTGTGATCATAGATATAAGCTCTGGTATCGTGAATATTAACGGCATTTTCACTGTAAAAAACATGGAAAGGAGTACCAATACAGGGGCAACAAACATTGCAACTTGCAATGTAGAACCGACCGCTATTTCAACTGCAATATTTACCTTATTCTTATACGCCATAATAATTGCAGAAGCATGTTCTGCGGCATTACCAACAATTGCAACGATGATAACCCCTATAAATAATTCTGACCAGCCAAATGATTTAGCCACCGTTTCAAATGTATGAACAAGTGCCTCTGAAACATAAGCTACTGCAACTGTTGCAATTGCTAAAATAAGCAGCGCTTTTCCTTTTGACCATTCAGGTTCTTCCTCATGCTCTACCTCATCACTTTTATGCTGATACACGCCACGATGTGTGACTAATTTAAAGAATAAGGCCGCTAAATACATAATAATCATGATAATAGAAACACCAACACTTAATTGATGTGTTTTTCCTATATCCATCTTCATTGAAAAAATCTCAGGAATAACAAAAGCTACTACAACTGCAAATATTAATAATGCGGAATTATGTCTCGCATCATAAACATTGAAACTTTGCCGTTTGTACTTAAGCCCCCCCACAAAAAAAGAAAGGCCTCCTACTAATAATAAATTCCCAAGAACGGAACCTGTTAAAGAAGCTAACACGACTTCTATTAACCCTGCTTGTAAGGCAAAAATTGAAATAATCAGCTCTACCGCATTACCAAAAGTCGCGTTCAATAGTCCACCAATCCGTGGTCCAGAAACAATCGCTAAACTTTCTGTTGCCCTTCCCATAAAAGCGGCTAGTGCAATAATGGTAATACAATATACAACAAACATAATTGTCTGTGGCCAATGCATTGTTTTTCCAAGAATAGAAAGTGGCACTCCAACAAGTGCAAGTATTAGAAAAATTTTATTAAACATGTATTCCATCCTTCCATCTTATGTATTTCTCCTCACCATTATCATTATTCTTCTCCTAACTTGTCCCATTTCATCACAATTACGTTTAAAAAATGCAATTGAAGAAAAAAGTATAAAAGATCTCAAGAAATTCAAAGTTCATGCTAAACAAATTATGAATAGTGAAAAGGAGCAAAAAAATGCACTTAAAAGAAAAAATCGCAACCATTATTCAAGGACAAAAAACTGGCGTATTTGCTACTGTACGCGACAATAGACCTCATAGCGCTTTTATGATGTTTTTTCATGAAGATTTTGTATTATACGTTGCAACAGATCGTAATTCAAAAAAATTAACGGACATCGAAGAAAATCCAAATGTACACGTATTACTTGGACGCGAAGGAAAGAACTTGGATGAAGATTATATTGAAGTCGAAGGCATAGCTTCAATAGAAGAAGATCAAACACTCAAAAACAAATTTTGGAATAATAGCCTAAAACGTTGGTTACTTGGAGCTGAAGATCCAAACTATGTACTCATTAAAATTAATCCGGATACAATTTACTACATTGATCGTGCCGGTACGACTCAGCCTGAGTTTTTACGACTTTGAGATAAAAACAAGTCCCTTCAAAAGGACTTGTTTTGTCGAAAAGTTCTTATCAAAAATATATAAAAAATATGGAACTTTCTAAAGATTCTGTTATATAATACTATTAACTTAAATAAACTGTATTAAAACAGATTGAGAGGAGAATGAAAGATGATGAAAAGAGAAGAACGGAAAAATATGATTGAATTTATTGAAAAGAAAAAGGGAATTGAACGTGAAGACTTGTTATTTATGACAGATGATGAAGTAGAACACATTTATAATGTAACTTACTTTCTATATGAGGAGATTGCAGAATAAAATATGGAAAGCCCACCTTATCCAAGGATACGAGGTGGGCTTTCCATATTTCTGCGATAAGCATTTCATTCAAAGATCTTTCTAATTACAGCTGGTGTTTTATGTATTGCTTTCAGCTAAAAAAACCGCTTATATTAGCGGTTTTTCTTCCTTTTAATATAGAACCATACAATGAATAATACCACTGCTGAAATAATTAAAATCCAGATTCCGTACTGGTGTAAACTATATTCAACAAGGCGCCACTTCTCTCCCATCTTCCAGCCAAGACCAACGAAAACACTAACCCAAATAAAAGCACCACTATATGCATATAAACAAAATCGCCAAACTGTTAAATTTGACATTCCAGCAAAATACGCTGTTAAATGGCGTACCCCTGGTATAAAGTATCCAACCATTAATAGAAAAGGACCATATTTTTCAAATAAAACATGTGTTTTTTCAATATGTTTTTCTTTAATTAGAATCTTTGGACCATATTTTTTCAATACAGGTAGTCCCAGCTTTAAGCCAAGTATATAACTTAATGTAATTCCAAGCATCGCACCTGCCATCCCACTTAGGAAAGCACTTGTTCCTGACATAATGCCCTTCGAAATATTATATCCAACAAATGTTAGTAAGAATTCATCTGGTATTGGTAGACCGACAATTCCACCAGTTAGTGCTATAATAATTCCAAAATATCCATAGTGTGCGATTAACTCACCAATATGTTGTTCCATTCGGATGACACATCCTATGCACGATCGTTATTCCATATTGTGCCCTTTCTATCTTTGCAGCAAACATGGTATACATGTTCACTATACATGGTTTTTATAATGAACTCTACTCCTATTCATCTCATTCTTTTAGATACATCCTATAGTTCACAAAAGTGATAAGAAAAAATAAAAATTCACGAGCGTTTTTTTTTGTTACAATAAAAGAAAGTTATTTTTAGCATCGGTTTAACTCTCAAGAAAAGTGATTTAACTAGCAAAGAACATATTTTGATCTATAAAATGCAGTTTTTATCCAGCAGGGTAATATGCGCCCTTTTACATAAAGTAGAACTTCCATTAGTAGATATTTTCTTTATCCTCCACTGATGGAAAGCGCTGCTTTTACGAGCATTTATCCCCCATCCATCGTCCTAGCTCCCTCTGAACCTTGAGGTGGGGGATCTTACTGCCCACAAATAGCGGGATAAAAAGTCATTTTTCTAAACTATACAGGGGGGAAAAACATGACCATAGAAAAACAATTGATACAAAAGGTATACTATGAAACATTTTTAATGGAGCAAGCCTCTACCCAAGCCCCAGAGATTCTTGGAGAAGCATATATAAATGAATCCGAAAATGAATTTTCCAATATATCTAGCATTCGCTTCGCACAAGGTGAAGTGTATTTTCAAAATAAAGACTTTGAAGCGGCCATCTTTAAATGGGAAAAAGTAAATAATGAACTCGCTTCATGGGCAAAGAAAAATATAGCAGACTCTTATTTCGAATTAGGATTCCTTTCAACGGCAGAAGAAATCTATAAATCTATAAAAACGGAAGATACAACACTTACAATGGAAGTCTCATTACAACTCCTTTCTCTTTATATGGATCAAAGCCGTTTAGGGCTAGCTTTTAAAACGATTAGCGAAGCAGTTTCATTCCAACCAGATTATCCTAATATCACTGCCATTGCTCGTTCCTTTTATGAGAAACAAAAAGATTGGAATAACGCTATTGAACTTGCAGTCCAGGAAGGGATTCGAACAAAAGCATTACATTGGTTTGACATTTTAACAAACTATGTAAATCAGGGATTTACAAACAAAATGAACCCGGAATATTTTTATGAATCGTTAAAAGCTTTATATACAATTGATCAAGTTCAATTTAAAGAACTCGTTTCAGCATTTTGGAACAGTTATCAAAAAGAACCCGTTTATCTATCTTGGATTCAAACAATCAATCATCTATTTTTACATATCGAAGCAGATGCTTACGATGAATGGAACGAAATTGCTTCTCTTTATCAAGAAACTTACTGCGAGTTAATTACAGGGCAACATTTCATGCATGAGTTACAGGAACTGATTCCGAACTTGTTAACCAATTGGTTCAGCTTAACAAAAGCAGAACATTCTTTATTTGTTTCCGCGGCAGTCTTAGCATGGAATGAAATCTCACCTACAAGTCTAGAACCATTACTCGTAAAAAGCGCTGAAGCCCTTCTGTCTAACTCAGAAGTATATGAAGGAATTGATATAACCAATATTTCGACTCTCTTTGAAACAATTACTATATGGGCCGAAAAAAATGATGTAGACTTAGGACATCAATTTACATTGCTCGTTCGTGAACTTTCTGATTTAAACGTTACACAACTCCTCATAGCAGGAACTAGTAATCATGATAAATCATCCTTTATCAATTCGATACTTGGAGATAATATACTCAGTGATTCCCAAGCAACTGCTATTGTGTTTAAAGATAATGCCCATACTGAAATTACAGAGTTCACAGATTTAACAGTACAAAAGATTCCAACCTTCAATGAATTTCGGGATATGATGGCCGTTCCTTCAAAATCAGAAATCGAGAAGAAATGTATTGAATTTAAATTACCATGTAGATTTTTAAGAAAAAATAAATTCTCATTCATTGTCACACCAGAGTGTAATGGAAAAGTTGATAAAAACGATACAATTTTTGAATATTTACATGCAACAGATAGTCTTATATATGTAATAAATGCAACTTCACCATTACCAGATGAAGAGCTCGATACATTGTTATATATACGAGAACAAGTCCCGAATTTGCAGATTCATTTTGTTTTAAATACCATCGATGAAAGTGGCAACAATGGTATTGCAAATAAAATAATAAATGAAGTAGTGACTAAAGTGCGTGTACATTTTCCAAATGCACAGGTATTCCCTTACTCACCTTTACATGAAAATAGCCAACAACTGAGTGATATAACAGAGTCTATTCTCTCTAACATCGATCAAAGGAATATAAAGACAGAGCGCATGGAAAAACTATTATGGTTCATTCAAAAAACCATTACATATCTTTTAAGTGAACGTGTAGAACTAGAAAACACATTAGTAAAATCAATTCGTTGGAATAAACACATTTTAGTAAAACTAAATGGTTTTATTAATAACCTTACTGCAATTGAAAAAGATAAGATTCGCTCCATTACAGATTCTTATCGTTTAACAAAAGAAGAAATCACACACGATATACATGCCCAAATTCCTGAATTATTACAGAGTTGCTCGGACCTCGTTCAAGAAGATAGTGATTTTAAATTAGTTCATGAAGAATTAAATATGGCAATGAATGAACGAATTCAAAAGCATTTCCAGCAAGTGATATTACCTAAATTTACTCAATCCATTCAAGAATGGATTGAAACTGCACATAATGAATTCATTCAAAGTCAGTCTTATTTAGACGAAATGAGCGAAACTTTTAATAAGCTATATGAAGAAGAACGCATGAAATTACCATGTGACTTCCAACTACTTGATGATTGGCGTAGAGATGTAGTAAGAATGACAAACAGAATCAAAGTTGACGACATCAATATTTTATTACGCTTTACACCAACACAATTTTTCTTAAAAAGTGCAGGAAAACTATTTGGTAACATGCAAAAAAACCAATCTATACTCTATAACAAATATAAGCAATATATTGAAACGGAAGATTATACAGATGTTGCTACAACTGTTTCAAAACAATTTTTCCTTCAATTTGAGTTATTTGAGAGTGCATTAGAACGTGATATTATGATGTTCTTTAAAGACCCTCTTAGCATACTAAAACAAACTGTAGAAGCTGCACATCTTGAAATAAAAGAAGATGAAAATGCGTTAACAAAACTAAGAACAAATCCAGAAACTTATCACGATCCTTTAACACTATTTAAATTACAGTTATTACAATACAAATTCATGCTAAACATCAATCGAAAAAACGATGAGGCTTCTCCTTCGAAAGAAGAGAATAATGAAACACCCACTGTGTAAATCATAAAAAAACCAAGCAATTCTTAAAAATTGCTTGGTTTTTTCCATTTCTATATATACATCAATTAAAAAACCGACATGAAACCCCTCTTTTTAGGTGGAAGAGAGCATCTGGCCATGTATAGAAGCGGTCAGGGCCCTTTTCTGCCACATGCGAAGTAAAACCAGAAAGAGCAAACGATTGCAGGTTACTTTTTATTCCGCATAGCATGGATTTAGATGCTGAAAAATTAAAATGGATTTATATAGCATTCTACATAGAACATATCACTATATCTCACATATCCCAAATCACTTCTTCAACCTTCGCCTCAATTTTCACACGCTGTATAAATTTCGTTCTTTCTTCTTCTATATGAATTAACTTATGTATATATCTGCGCTTACTTAATAAATCTCTATACACTTTGTTGCAAAGCATAACTTCCTGACAGCGTTTATCCTCATATAAAATCTTAAACCACGCATATTGTTTTAACTTTTCCACATGTCGATTTATTCTTTTCTTTTTTCGTTCTTCTCGTTCACCGAAACTTTCTACTGCTTGCTCGACTACTTCATCTAACAAAAAATCCCCAGCAACTTTTATAATACTTGCAAGACCTCGTCCCATTTCTACTACAATACGCCATGAAATATCCTCCATAATCCACCTTCTTTCTAATTTACAATTTTCATATACTTAAATAGATAATAAATTATCCTCTCAAGATTATAATTCTGCAGACGAATATAGTCATTCTGCTTTCAAACAAAAGAATATCGTAGCATAACACGTACTCAAAAAAGAGGATATCTTAAAAATAACTCAATAGCTATTTTTAGAGATATCCTCTTTCATCATATTCCCGCATATATAATACACATCTGTGCGGCAACATATGTTAGCCAAATCCAAAGTGGGTCATACTTTACTTTCCGTCCACCAATATCCGTAACACCAATAATGAAATCAGAAATCACAAATAGCAATCCACCAAATGCTGGTACCCACCACATTCCATGATTCGCATAATACAGGGCAAATGCAAAACAAGCCATTCCGCCCACCCATAAACCGTAAATGAGTGCACCTAAAGTAAACAACTTATCTTGGCTAGGGTTCCGAATAAAAAAGAACCAACCGATGATTAAAAATAACCCATATGCAAGTAGACCAATCCAAAAGCCATTCCATGAAATACCCGTTTGCAAAAATGCCGTTACATAAAAACAATGGGCAATCGCAAAGGCCACCATTCCTCCAATTAATCGATGACCAAATGGGATCAGTCCTGCCATAAATAAATCACCTAATGTAGATAAGGTCATGCCAATTGCAACCCATTGATGATACGCTATGGATGGATCTTGTAACCATATCCAAATCGCACCGATAGTTAAAGAAAAACTAAGGATAAGGCGAATAACTAATGGTAATGGTCTATTCCCTCGTGTTTGATTTGTCTGCATTATCGCATAAATGGCACCTGCAACAAATATAATAATTTGTCCAATTAATAAAATGTAAATTTCATTCATAATGTGTTCTCCTCAACGAATGGATATGTATCTGAACTCAAAATGCTATTTTACCAATAAAGTAAAACTTTAATCAGCGGGGGGGTTTCTTCATCCCCACTGACTATTAGCCCTTAGCAATCGGATTTTTACAGGCAATTTATCTCTCACCACATTTTAAGGCGGGAGTATTATTCCCCGCAAATAGCAGAATAAAAGTTTCACTGTATCTCTTTTCGTGATATAGTAGCTTTTCTCCTGTTTTCATTTCGAATAAAAAAGAAAAGCACTTCTGGTCCTCTCCTCTATGCCACTTGTTTTTCTTGTTCAGTTTTCGGTTCAGCTGGTGTACGATTTACTACAACAATCCCAGCTGCAACGCACGCTAAGCCGAATAAAACAAACGAATGAATCGCTTCTCCTAAAATCATACTTGATAACAACACACCAAACACTGGTATAAAGAACATATACATCGATACTTTTCCTACTTTGTTATATTTCATAACTGTATTCCATATGCAGAATCCCGCTGCCGATAAGAAAGATAAATATATCAACATAAAGAGCGCCTTCGTACTAAATACAAATGGCATAAATCCAACTTGAAAAATACCAATACATAATAATCCAATCGATCCAAAAATCATTTGATATGCTGTCATGTATCCTACATCTAATGTTTTACTACCTTCTTTAGCTAATATATTTCCGTATGAATACATCATAGCAGCACCAAGTAGTAATAATTCACCAATACCAAAATGGAATGCCAAACTCCCGTCACTTGGTACATTCACCAAGATCACACCACAAAAGCCGATGGAAACTCCGATTACTTTTCTTATATTTAATGCATCATCTTTATACAAAAAATGAGCAATTAAAATTTGAAAGAAAGATGATGTCCCTGAAATGATTGCCCCTTCTATCCCCGTGCTGTAACTCATACCAATATAAAAGCATACATATTGTAGAAATGTTTGAAACAATCCTATTTGTACTAATTGCTTCGCAGTTTCTTTTTTGAAGTACATATCTTTTCCTAGTACTCTAAAAAAGAATAAAAGCATCACACCTGATAAGAAAAAGCGATAACCAGCAAATAATATTTGCTCACCAACTTCATGTGGCTGAATTCCAAGTTCAGCATAACTTAATTTAATGAAAGGAAATGCGCTTCCCCATAAAAATGTTGCTGCCAATGCCGCAATAAACACGCCAATCGGATGAGTAAAAAATTTCTCTGTCTTCACTTGCTGTCTTCCTTCCCGATCTTTTTATGAACAATATTCATATATACCAAATGAAACGGCAAAACGCAAGTTTTCCATTTACTGTATAAGCAAAAACATATCATCAAGTAAAAACATATGATATGATGTAGGAGAAATCCCAAATAATGATAAAATTAATTTCAACCAAAATGCTGCTATCCGTATGGATGGCAGCTTTCGTCGTTTTATAGGGATTTCGATTTTGATTCTTTTTCTCAATAAAAAATTGGAAGGAGCGAGTCACAATGAACGGAGAAGTAAAAACTTTACCATCAAAAAAGAAGGTATCTACCCCATCTTGGGTTCAAGCATTTAAAAAGCACCATGAACTTATCTTTGCTATCTTATCTGGTATTTTCATTTTAGCCGGTTGGTTACTAACCAAAAACGAAGCAGCCACTGCTGGAATTACTTTTTATATCCTCGCGTATATCGTTGGAGGATATGCAAAAGCAAAAGAAGGTATTGCAGATACAATCGAAGAGAAAGAATTAAATGTTGAAATGTTAATGCTCTTTGCTGCCATCGGTGCTGCTATAATCGGCTACTGGGCAGAAGGCGCTATCCTAATCTTTATCTTTGCACTAAGTGGTGCGATGGAATCTTATACATTAAGTAAAAGTCAAAAAGAAATTTCAGCACTCCTTGATTTACAGCCTGAGGAGGCACTACGTATTTCAAACGGAACTGAAGAACGCATTCCAGTAGGTCAATTACAAATTGATGACATCATTTTGATTAAACCAGGTGAGCGTGTTCCTGCTGATGGTACCATTTATAGTGGTGAGACAAATATTGATGAAGCAGCTATTACAGGAGAGCCTATCCCAAATGAGAAAAAATTTGGTGATGAAGTATTCGCTGGAACTGTAAACTTACGAGGTGCCATTGAAGTTAAAATTACAAAACCTAGTGATCAAACATTGTTCCAAAAAATCATTCGTCTCGTTCAAAATGCACAAAGTGAAAAGTCACCATCACAACTATTCATTGAAAAATTTGAAGGAACATATGTAAAAGGGGTACTTCTTGTTGTTGCTCTTATGATGTTTGCACCTCACTTTCTACTAGGTTGGAGCTGGAATGAAACATTTTATCGCGCTATGATTTTACTTGTAGTCGCTTCTCCTTGCGCACTCGTTGCAGCGATTACACCAGCAACTTTATCTGCTATCTCTAATGGTGCAAGAAACGGTATTTTATTTAAGGGAGGCATTCATTTAGAGCACCTTGCCTCTGTAAAAGCGATTGCCTTTGATAAAACAGGTACATTAACACAGGGGAAACCTACTGTAACAGACGTATATGTGCGAGAAGGAATAACAGAAAAAGAGGTACTTTATATTACAGCAGCTATTGAAAGTCATTCTACACATCCTTTAGCTGAATCAATTGTGAAATATGCAAAACACGCATATGACATTACATTAGCCAAACCAGAAAATGTAGAAGATGTCACTGGATTTGGCTTAAAAGGAATTTTAGAGAATACAGCTTATAAAATTGGGAAAGCAGATTTTATTGGAGAAGAAACAAAAACTTTCCATAACGGCATTGCTAATACTCTCGAACAAGAAGGAAAAACAGTTGTCTATATTAGTGATGAAGAAGGTATTCTTGGCCTTATTGCTTTAAAAGATACATTGCGCCAAGAAACAATTGCCGCTATTCGTGATTTACAAAAAATCGGTGTTGAAGCCATTATGATTACTGGTGATAATGAGGAAACAGCAAAAGCAATTGCAGCTGAAAGTAACATAAAGGAATATTATGCTTCATGCCTACCAGAAACGAAAGTTGAAACAGTGAAACAATTAAAAGAAAAATATGGTACTGTTGCAATGGTTGGTGATGGTATTAACGATGCTCCTGCACTCGCTACAGCTAGCATTGGTGTTGCCATGGGAGAAGGAACAGACGTCGCTTTAGAAACCGCAGATGTTGTTCTTATGAAAAACGAACTATCTCGTCTTTCTCAAGCCATTCGCTTATCAAAACGAATGAATCGTATCGTGAAACAAAACGTTATCTTTTCTTTAGCAGTAATTGCAATGCTTATTTGCTCGAACTTCTTGCAATTTTTAGCTCTTCCATTTGGTGTTATCGGCCATGAAGGAAGCACAATTCTTGTTATTTTAAACGGCTTACGTTTATTAAAAGGAGATAACTAAACGGGTCCCCATAGGGAACCCGTTTTTTTAATGATAGCTATTATGTCCATTCGCACTGCTACTCGTTTTGTGCTTTGGATGTGAGCTACTATTTTTTTTACCTTGGTTTTTATTATTGTGATTTTTTTTGTTATTACTCATTTTGAATCCCCCCTGTTCCTCTTTATTATGGAACAGAAGATTACTTTTCATCACGGGAATTATTGTCACTTGTTCGATAAAAATGTAGTAGTCCATTAATTTCCCCGCCAAGTAAAATGACCCAAGCTGTTAAATAGAACCACAACATTAAAATGATGATACCACCAAGACCACCATATGTATTGGCATAATTTGCAAACTTATCTACATAAAAAGCAAATGAGTACGATACCACAATCCATCCAAACGTTGCAAATAATGCTCCTGATACTACTTCTCTTCTTTTTAACTTTCGATCAGGTGTGAATGTATATAGAAAGCTGAATAAAGCAAATAACACGAAGAAACTAGCTACTAATCGTGTAATACTCCATACAAAAGAAAAGCTCTCCGATAAACCAAGCGCTTTAAAAATCGCTGCTCCAATTACTTGTCCAAACACAGGAACAATTAATGCAAAGACAATCATGAAAATCATTGCCAATGTCAACACGATAGACAAAGCCCTTGTTACAATAAAAGAACGTGTCTCTTTTACATCATAGGAACGATTAAAAGCATTCATGATTGCATTTACACCGTTTGAAGCAAACCATAACATCGATAATAAACCAAATGATAGTAATCCACCATTTTGTTCATTTACAACCTTATCTACATTCACTTCAATTAAATTCATTGCATCTTCTGGCACATAGGCCTCCAATAAACCAAGCACATCTTCTGTATGAATGGGAATAAAACCAAGAAGCGTAATTAAAAAAACAAGCCCAGGAAAAATAGCAAGCAAGAAGAAATAAGCGAGCTGTGCTGCTAAGCCCGCTACGTCATCTCGCATCGTTCGGTCATATAGGTCTTTCCCAAACGAATAGACACGATTTCCCCTTGCTTTTTCTAGAAATTTTTTCATATTTTTCTAAACGCTTTTCTTCTCTTCTTTATCTTGCTTTAACTCAATGTATGCTTCTGTTTTTTTCTCTTCCGTATTAGATTCCTTCATAAATAATTCACGCGCTTCTTTCATACCACCATCTTCAGCTACTACCGGTTCTTCTTCTGCTTTTGAAGAAATAGCTTGAATTTCAATTGTCTCTGGCTCAGCCTTTTTCTTACTAAACATTTCTTTTGTTTCCTTTAACGTGCCAACAACAGCTGGCGTTAGCTTCTTTATTTCCGCTACTTTAGCCTTTACTACATTAAAATCTGCAAGTTCGCGTCCTTTTTCTGTAACAGTTTGCATTTTTTCTTTTATCTTCGCATTTTCACCAATTTCAATCATCTTTGATTTTGCTTTTTCTGCCGTATTTTTCACTTTCTCACGATTTTCCTTTTTAAGCATGGAAACAGCTACACCTGCCGCTACCCCAATCGCTATATTTCGAGCTATATTATTCTTTTTTGCCATATTCCTTCACCCTTTCGTTTCTTATGTTAAAAAGTATCTCTTTCTAAGCTTACTCATATTCCTTGCTCATTTCGAATGAACGCTAACAGCTTTGCACACCCTTCTGTTACAAGGTCATAGACTTCTTGAAAGTTCCCTGTAAAATACGGGTCAGGAACATCTGCCCAGCCACCATCTGGAACAAAATCGGACAGTTTACCAATATAGCCTCCTGCTTTACCTAAGCTTTTTAAATCTGCTATATTCTTGTTGTCCATGGCAATAATATAATCAAACTTTGTTAAGTCTTCTTTTTCTACTTGACGTGCTTTAATTCCTTCAAAAGAGACTTCATTTTCTTTTAAAATTTTTTGTGTTCCTTCATGAGGTGGATGGCCAATATGCCAATCTCCTGTTCCAGCAGAGTCAATTTGGATCTTATCTTCTAGTCGCTCTTGTATAACAAGGTCTCGAAAAATTGCTTCTGCCATAGGAGAGCGGCAAATGTTCCCAAGGCAAACAAATAATACTTGAACCATATTTGTTTCTTCCCTTCTTGCTGCATTTCTTATATATACATATAGTATAAACAACCAATTATTAATTATAAAGGAAATCCCTACTAATTTAATGGACTGAAAAGTTTCATTAACGAAAATGATAAAAAATGTTAAGATAGCCTTATGTTATTTTAAAGGGGGACACTTCGGTGGATTTATCCGTAAAATCGCAAGAAAATGTTGAATATATGGTAGAAGCTATTAAAGAAAAATTACGTATGGTAAATGCAGGTGCAATGAGAGCTGCTAGCTTTAACCAGGAAATGTATGAAGATTTAAGAGACATTTATGACCATGTCATGAAACGTGAAACATTCAGCATTAGTGAAATGCAAGCTATTACAGAAGAATTAGGTACATTAATTAAAAAGTAACAAAAAGCCTCTAAATGGGGCTTTTTTCAATTCCAACAAATTTATGACAACTCGCCCCTTCGCTTTATCCCACTTTAAAATACTGTACAATAAAAATAGAACCTCATCCTAGATTATTTCTCCATACATACTACACGTAAAAAATTGCCACACTACCATTGCTAACTGTTTTTACTGGGGGTGCTTATATTGAGCAATTGGTACAGTAAGACGAAAGATCAAATACTACTTGAACTCAAAACAAATGAACAACATGGTTTAACAGATGAAATGGTACGTAATCGGTTACACCAATATGGCCAGAATGAATTGGCTACGAAGCAAAAACGGACCTTATGGCAACGCATTTTTGCTCAAATCAATGATGTTCTTGTCTACGTCCTTATAATCGCTGCTCTTATTTCTGCCTTTGTAGGTGAATGGGCCGATGCGAGCATTATCGCTCTTGTCGTTATTTTAAATGCTGTAATTGGTGTGATTCAAGAATCAAAAGCAGAACAAGCGCTAGAAGCATTAAAAAAGATGGCAACGCCAAAAGCAATTGTAAAACGTGATGGTGAACTAAAAGAAATTCCATCAGAACACGTCGTCCCAGGTGATATTGTTATACTTGACGCCGGCCGTTATATCCCATGTGACTTGCGACTTATCGAAACGGCGAATTTAAAAATTGAAGAGTCGGCTTTAACAGGTGAGTCCGTTCCTGTAGATAAGGATGCGCTTTACCATCCATCCATACAAAATAATGAACAAGTACCACTCGGTGATCAAAAAAATATGGCCTTTATGTCGACACTTGTAACATATGGCCGTGGGGTCGGAGTCGCTGTTGAGACAGGGATGAAATCACAAATCGGGAAAATCGCTACTCTTTTACATGAAGCTGACGATGATACAACCCCGCTTCAAAAAAGCTTAGCACAAGTGGGAAAATATTTAGGGTTTGTAGCTGTAGCCATTTGTATCATTATGTTCCTCATTGGATTTTTCCAAGGTCGAGACACATTAGAAATGTTCATGACTGCTATCAGCTTAGCCGTTGCAGCAATCCCTGAAGGATTACCAGCTATTGTTTCCATTGTTCTCGCCATTGGCGTGCAGCGTATGATTAAACAAAACGTTATCATTCGGAAACTCCCAGCTGTCGAAGCTCTCGGTTCTGTCACAATTATTTGTTCAGATAAAACAGGTACTTTAACCCAAAATAAAATGACAGTTACTCATTTCTACAGCGATCGTATATACGATAAATTAGATAATTTAAATATAAATAATGATGCCCAGCGCTTACTATTAGAAAATATGATTTTATGTAATGATGCATCCTACAGTGCTGAATCACAAACTGGTGATCCAACAGAAATTGCACTCCTTATCGCCGGAGGCACCTTCAATATTCAAAAAGATGCTTTAGAAGATAAACATAAACGACTAAATGAATTGCCATTTGATTCTGATCGAAAAATGATGTCAACATTACATACATACAATCAAGGCTACTATAGCATGACCAAAGGCGCAATTGATAAGCTCTTACCTCATTGTACTCATATCTTTATAAATGGTACAACTGAGGTTTTAACAGAATTAGATAAAAAACAAATATTAGACGCTGCTCAATCAATGTCACAGGACGCTTTGCGAGTACTTTCATTTGCTTTCAAACAATATGACACAAAAAATATTCGTATCGATCACGTAGAAGAAAACCTTACATTCATTGGACTTGTCGGTATGATTGACCCACCACGAACAGAGGTAAAAGCATCTATTACAGAGTGTAAAAAGGCTGGTATTCGCACCGTCATGATTACAGGAGACCATAAAGATACTGCATTCGCTATCGCTAAGGAACTTGGCATTGCTGAGAAAGAATCTGAAGTCATGATTGGTATAGATTTGGACCATATTTCAGATGAAAAACTAGCAAATGAAATCAATCATTTACATGTCTTTGCTCGTGTTTCCCCAGAACACAAAGTGAAAATTGTCAAAGCATTGCGCGCAAAAGGAAATATCGTCTCAATGACTGGGGATGGTGTAAATGATGCCCCATCTTTAAAACAAGCGGACATTGGAGTCGCGATGGGAATTACGGGAACAGATGTAGCTAAAGGTGCAGCTGATATGGTTTTAACAGACGATAACTTCTCGTCTATTGTCAAAGCTGTTGAAGAAGGAAGAAACATTTATCGTAACATTAAAAAGGCAATCCTCTTCCTACTGTCCTGTAACTTTGGAGAAATTATTACACTATTTTTAGCTATTTTACTCGGCTGGGCTACACCGCTACGCCCTATTCATATTTTATGGGTAAATTTAATCACGGATACGCTCCCGGCATTGTCACTTGGTGTTGATCCAGAAGATCCAGACGTTATGAAAGACAAACCGCGTCATGCAAAAGAGAGTTTATTCAGTGGTAGTGTTCCTTTTCTGATTCTAAATGGAATTGTCATTGGACTCATTACTTTAATTGCTTTTATTGTTGGCGCAAAGCTCTATACCGGAGATACAAATCTCTTTCCGCTCTTCCCATCTCAAATTGATGAGGATGCTTTATTACATGCTCAAACAATGGCATTTGTCGTACTTAGTTTTTCACAGCTCGTTCATTCATTTAACTTACGATCAAGCACAAAATCAATTTTTTCAATTGGGGTATTTACAAATAAATACTTAGTTTTTTCACTTCTCATCGGCGTTCTTATGCAGGTGTGTATTATCTCTATAGCACCGCTTGCAAATATATTTGGGGTACATGCTTTAACGATAAGAGATTGGGGATTCGTTCTCTTATTAAGCATCATTCCGCTTATTGTAAATGAAGTCATAAAACTATTTAAGAAACATTAAAAGGCAATGAGTGAGTTTTCTCATTGCCTTTTCATATTATCCTTGCAATTCTTTTTTAATATTCTCTGTTAATTCTGCCATACGCTTACGGCTTTCTTCACGTTCACGTTTGTTTTGCTCTTCAATTTGCTGCGTTTCTTGCATACCCCTTGAGATAATATTCCATGTTTCTTCAAGCGTCTCCATCTTAATACTTGAAGAACCAGATAATCTCGCTACTTCTACACTTTGCGTTGCAATATTTTGGGCATTTTTCTTAAGCAGTTCATTCGTACGACGATCAAGTTCAGCCATTGAATCTGCAACAAGCTTTTGACGCTTCGCATTTACAGCTTGAATAATTCCATTTTTAAAAATAGGAATCGTTGTAATAAACGCTGTATTAATTTTACCAATCAATTTATTATTACCGCGCTGAATCATGCGGATTTGCGGTGCTGTTAATAGTGCCACCATACGCGCTTTTTCTAGATCATCAATGCGTTGTTCTAAAATTTCAACAGAGTTTTTAAGAGATTCTAACTCAATACCCGCTAATTGATCGTTATTACGTACACGTTCTTCATACATTGGAACTAATTCTGTGTTCAAGCGCTCCAATAGCATTTCTCCTGCTACTACATATTTCTCTAAGTCTAAATAATATTTTAAGTTTTGTTCATATAAGCCATCTAATGTACCAATTGATTTCTTCATTTCATCTTGATATTTCGTAATTTCCACATATACTTTGTCCATTTCACGGCCCATCGTTTGATACTTACTAAAGATTTGCTCAATCATTTTATCTGCTTTTTTAAACATACGAGAGAAAAAGCCGCTCTTCTCTTCTGCAAAGTCTTTACTATCAAATTTATCCATAATTTTGCCAAGTTGCTTTAACAACTCACCAGAATCCTCTATCTTAGATAAAGACATTGTATGTAAAATTTGATCCGCAAAACGAGAAATTTCCATGGATGGTTCTTTTCCAAGCTCAATTAATTCTAGCTGATCTTTAACATCCACTCCATTATAAATACGTTGCACTTCAGCATCTTGTCTCAGCTGCAAACGAACATCTTGTGCGGTTTGCTCATTTAATTCTGTTTTCGAATCTAGTACGACCGGATTATTCATGTGTTATTCTCCCTTTCCTTATAAAAATGGACGAAATAGCCCTTTTATTGTTTGAGATAAATTTTTATACGCTGACGGACCGTGAAATTCAAGATCAAAGTTCACTTCCTCAAGCCAATGTGAATCGAATGCTGCTCCTTCAATATACGGTTCAATATCATTTCTCCCTGTTGGATTGAAGTGCAGTACATCAATTCCAATTTGATTTAGAAATAATAATAAGACCGCATCAGAACGAGTTAATTCTCCACTCTTTTCATTATTAAATATAACAATTTTCGGTACTTCTTGTGAATAATCAAACTTCTCAAGTAACTCTAAAATATGAGGTGGAATTTGAGAAAGCTGCGCAAAAACATACAGTGCTACATCTTGTTTTGTTTCTTTTCCAACTGGTTTACACAGTTCACTTTCACACGTATGAATGATAGCTTCTGCAATCCCATGCTGCAAACCTTCAGGTAAGCGCTTATGCGGCCACCAGTGACCATTCATAATTTGATCTGGATGCAGTTTCCCCGCACGGTCTAATGCATCTCGATAATGAAATTGAAAGTTTGCTTTTTGTTCTTTTGTAAATGGAAATGTATTAATTAATAAGCTGTTATCGAATGATGTGACAGCCTTCAAACGCTGGAAATATTCTTTATCATTTTTTGAAACACCAGATACTTTTGCAAATAAAGATGGAATATAAATATGTTTATTTTCCACAAAGAATGTCGGGCGTATAAATGCTTTTTCTTTCGTAATGATAAAGAGTTCATCGTATGTTGTCTTCAGCGTACGCGCTACAGGCGTGTACGTACGAAATTGCCACGGTTTGTATAATAATGAATTATCATGATGAAGCACTTGTTCAATTTCCTTTGATGCTTGATAGGCTACCGTTGCAACACGCTCGCGACGTCGATCAGGGAATGACTCTAATGAAACGCGACCTGGATGTGAAACGACAAAAGTCCTAGCTTCTTCATCAACGCTTTCGAAACCATCTTTTCCTTCTGGATGATAGTAGAGAACATCACATCCGAGCATAATAAGAAAATATAAAAAATAGATTTGGCTCTCTTTCGCATCACCGTACCAAACGATACGCGGCATTTGTTTCTTATAATTAACTGCAGAAAACCATTTTGCTACGTAATTTTCGCTTAATTTAATTATGTCAATTAAGAAACGACGAAAACCTTCTGTTTTTAAAGATTGATTATGTTGTTTCTCATACAATTTCAATACAGCGATAAATGTTGTATGTATATAATGTTGTAAATCGGGATTATCTACTTTCGGCAACAATTGTTTTCCTGATAAATGTGCAACAAGTCTGTTTACAGTAAGCCCATTTGGTGCCTCTTGATGCAGTGTGAATATTTCTTGAATGTGACGAAGTTTTTCAGAATCAATCACTTTATTCAAATTTTGTTCATGCAGTACATGAATTCCTTTTGCTTCACTATAATCAAATAGTTCATTGAAATATTCGTCTACATCGTTTGGAACACCAAGAATACGACAAGCTATATAGCTAAATTTCATCTCATTCTCTGTTAATTCATACTGTGGGCGCTTTTCTAAAATCATTTCGAATTGTTTTAAGTCAGCTTCTTCTTTTAATGCATATGGATGAAGTGTAAAACGCGAAAACACGACAGTTCACCTCCAGAAACATTTACTTTTTTAAAGAAATAATATCTTATCTTTTTATTATAAACTATTTTAAGTTATAAAAAATGGGCGCTCGTATAACGAGCAAACCCATTTCAATTATTTATCTTCTTTCTTAGTAGCTGCAATCTCTTCTCGGGCTTGTCCTTGTCGCATATAATGCAAAATAAATGTTGCTCCAAATGCCACAACTAAAATAATAAAGAACACCGTATGACTCATTTCGATACCGAATACAGACAGGAACATTTTCGCTGCAATAATTAATATCAAAATATATGCTGTCGTTTCAAGCTCTGGAACACGTTCTAGTAATTTTAAAAATACGCCTGCAATACCACGCATCATTAAGATTCCAAGCATTCCGCCTAATAGTAGAATCCAAACTTCATTGGAAACACCAAAGGCTGCAAGAACACTGTCTACGGAAAACGCAATATCCATTAATTCAACCATTACAACCGTTCCCCAGAACACACCAAACATTCTAACGAGAAGACCGTTTTGGTTTATGCCATGAGATTCCTCGTCTTCGCTATCGCCTTTTCGTTTATCAATGAAGTATTTGATAGAAAGCCATGCAAGATACAACGCTCCCAGTACTTTAACCCACCATAATTTAATTAAGAACATTCCGATTCCGATAGCAATAAATCGGAATGCATATGCACCAATTAATCCATAAAATAACGCCTTTTTACGTTTTTCTTCTGGAAGATGTCTTACCATTACCGCTAACACAAGTGCGTTATCAGCAGATAATAAACCTTCAAGTACAACAAGTGTACCAATTAATCCCCAAGATACTGGATCTTGTAATACTTTAATCCACATGTCCAAATCAAAAAATTGGGCATACGTATCAAGGATTCCTTGTAAAACGCTCATCTTACTATTATCCCCTATTCTTTGCTAGATTTATAGAAAGGTCAAAAAGAAGGAAACGAGGTTCGTTTCCTTCTTATGCATCCAAGCCATACGCTCTTACAAGCGCACCTAATCCACCTTGGAATCCACTTCCTACTGCATTAAACTTCCATTGTCCATTATGACGGTATAATTCACAAAAGACAACTGCTGTTTCAATGGAGAAATCTTCTCCTAAATCAAAACGTAGAACTTCTTCATTTGTCTCTTCATTTGCTAAGCGAACAAATGCATTTGCAACTTGTCCAAAGTTTTGATTGCGGCCTTCCGCATCATAAATTGTAACTGTAATTGCGATTTTATGAACATCTGCTGGAACCTTCTTCAAATCTACAACAAGTTGTTCATCATCGCCTTCTCCTTCACCTGTACGGTTGTCACCTGTATGTAAAACCGATCCACAAGGAGATTGTAAGTTGTTATAGAAAATGAAATCTGTTTCTTTCGTACATTTTCCATTTGCATCTAATAAAAAGGCAGAGGCATCTAAATCATAGTCAGATCCACCATCATAGGACTTAATGTCCCACCCAAGACCAATTACTGCTTTAGTAAGACCTGGACTTGTCTTACCTAAATCAATTTTCTGTCCTTTTTGTAATTGAATAACCATTTATATTCACCTCTTCTTAAAAAATATGTCCATCAATAAAACTGCTGATTCACTGATGGACATTGTCATTTATTACTCTACATCTAAGCCGAAGTTGTTACATAAAGCACCTAATCCGCCTTGGAATCCACTTCCAATTGCATTAAACTTCCAATCGCCAGCATGACGATATAATTCACCTACTACTACTGCTGTTTCAATAGAGAAATCTTCTCCTAAATCGTAGCGAATTAATTCTGCATTCTTTTCTTCATCTAAAATACGTACGAAAGAGTTGGATACTTGTCCAAAGTTTTGGCTACGGCCTTCACCATCATAAATTGTAATGGTGAAGCAAATACGCTCGATGTGTGAAGGAACATTTTTCAAGTCTACTTTAATTGCCTCATCATCGCCTTCTCCTTCACCTGTACGATTATCTCCTAAATGTTCCACAGAACCATTTGCACCCTTTGGATTATTATAGAAAACAAAATCTTCTGGTCCTGATACTTTACCATTCGCACCTACTAAGAAGATACTAACATCTAAATCAAAATCATGTTGTCCATCATAACGATTTGTATCCCAACCAAGTCCTACAAGAACTTTAGAAAGACCTGGATTTGTTTTTGTTAAATCTACCTTCTGTCCTTTTTTTAATGAAATAGATGCCATATATGATTCCTCCTCAAATTGTATTACTGATAACGTGATACAATCTCACTTAAATTCTTATCTTGTGTTCCTTCACCAACTGCAGAAAACTCCCATTCGCTTCCGTTACGACACATCTCACCTGCGATTAACGTTGTTTTCCCACCGTAATTTTCCGATAAATTATAACGTGCTAATTCTTCACGTGTTTGCGGATTTTGAATACGAATATACGCATTTCGAATCATCCCAAAATCTTGACGACGATTTACGCAATCATAAATATTTACAACAAATACTAAACGATTAATACGGCTTGGAACTTTATGCAGCTCTACGAAAATTGTTTCGTCATCGCCTTCTCCTTCACCTGTTAAATTATCACCTGAATGAATAATGCTTCCACAAGTAGAAAGCTTATTTCCAAAATAAACAAGATCATTTTTATTTACAAAACGGTCATTTTCTAGCATAACCACGGATGCATCACAATCAATGTTTGGTTTACTTCCAAATAACGAAGATAGAAATCCACCTGATTGCCCCATTGGGTCCCATCCTAAGCCAACCTGTAATTTTGCTATTCCTGGTTGTCCCTTTGTTAAATCAATCTTCTGTCCTTTTTCTAAAATAATAGGCATGAAGTTTCTTCCTTTCTACAATGTATTTTCCTAATGGGAAAATATTGTATTCTTCTATTCTATTGTAGCATTATTTGTCGATTGAAAAAAAGAATAAATTTCTAATTATATGAAAACATTTGCGTCATTTATTCATAAGGATGTAAGAAGTGGTAAATTGCCCCTATCATTCCGGTATGATTACGATTTTTCGCAAGTTTAATCTCACAATTATCATAAAGTGAAACTTTAATCAGTGGGGGATTTTCTTCATCCCCCACTGATTATTAGTTGAACCAATCGGGCTTTTACGGACAGTTTATCTCCCACCTAACTTCTTTGCTTTCGCCGAATTTTGAGGTGGGAGTATTACTGCCCGTTAATGCGGGATAAAATATAACTGGACCTTTATCTCTATATACATCAATTAAAAAACCGACATAAAACCTCTCTTTTTAGATGGGAGAGAGCATCTAGCCATGCATAGAAGCGGTCATGGCCTTTTTCTGCCACATGCGAAGTAAAAACAGAAAGAACAAACGATTGTAGGTTACTTTTTATTCTGCACCGCAGCGAGTTAGATGTCGAAACATTAAAATGGATTTATATCGTTCCAGATGAAGGTCCAGTTTATTACTTACGGAATGTATTCAAATAGAATATGGCTCAAGCTAAATTTAAACACCAGTACATTAGTACGCCTTGCCCCAGTACACCATATGTTCAGCTTTTTTACCACAACATACACATTCTCCTGCTAACTGTTCTTGCTCAAATGGTATACAACGTGATGATACACCTGCTTCTTCTTTTAATTTTTCTTCACAAGTTAGCTCACCACACCACATTGCTTTAATAAACCCTTGTTTTTCGTCAGCCGCTTGCTTCATTTCTTCAAAGGTCGTAACACTATATGTGTGTTCATCACGAAACGCCTTTGCTTTATTGAATAAAGTATGATGAATCTCATCAAGTAACGCTGTAATTCGTTCTTCTAATTGATTCATGGATACAAATTCTTTTTCCTTCGTATCACGTCTCACAAGTACTACTTGGTTCTTTTCAATATCTTTTGGACCAACTTCTAATCGAATTGGAACACCCTTCATTTCATACTCATTAAATTTCCATCCAGGCGTTTTATTACTAGCATCTATCTTCACACGAGCAACTTTTTGAATACGATCTTGCAACTGTGTTGCCTTTGCTAGAACGCCTTCTTTATGCTGCGCAATTGGTACGATAACAACTTGTACTGGTGCCACTTTAGGCGGCATTACTAACCCGTTATTATCACTATGGACCATAATCAATCCACCGATCATTCTTGTTGATACACCCCAAGATGTTTGATGTACATATTGCCATTTCCCATTCCGATCTAAAAACTTAATATCAAATGCTTCAGAGAAATTCGTTCCAAAATTATGAGATGTTCCTGTTTGAAGCGCTTTTCCATCGTGCATTAAGCTTTCAATCGTATAGGTTGCCTTTGCTCCTGCGAACTTTTCTTTATCTGTTTTCTGCCCTTTAATGACTGGAATAGCTAAGTAATCTTCACAAAAAGAAGCATATAGATTCAAAATGTTTAATGTTTCCTTTTGAGATTCCTCTGCCGTTTCATGAATTGTATGACCTTCTTGCCATAAAAATTCAGTTGTACGAAGAAATGGTCTCGTCGTTTTTTCCCAGCGGACTACTGAACACCATTGATTATATAATTTTGGTAAGTCGTTATAAGACTGGACAATTTTTGAAAAATGCTCGCAAAATAACGTTTCAGATGTTGGACGTACACAAAGTCTTTCCGCTAACTTCTCATCTCCTCCATGTGTAACCCACGCTACCTCAGGTGCAAATCCTTCCACGTGGTCCTTCTCCTTTTGAAGTAAACTCTCTGGAATAAACATTGGCATATACACATTCTCATGACCAGACTCTTTTAATTTTTCATCCATCACTTTCTGCATGTTTTCCCATAATGCATACCCATATGGACGTAAGATCATACATCCTTTTACACTTGAATAGTCCACAAGTTCAGCTTTCTTTACGATATCGGTATACCACTGAGCAAAGTCTTCTTCCATTTTTGTAATGGCTTGTACCTGTTCTTTTGCCATAGCTATTCCTCCTTTAGAAAATAAAAAAAGCCCGTGTCCCCAAAATAGGGACCGAGCTTTGCCGGCGTTACCACCCTGATTCATGCACAAATAAATTATACATGCTCTCTTTTTGATAACGGGAATTTCCCGCTGCATATGCAGAACGCAAAGGTAGGTTCCATATCGCCTTTTTAAGAATCTTCCAGCCAAACGGATTCTCTCTCTACAAAAAAGGTGGGACATGTACTAGTCCTTTTTCATCGTTATAACAAGATAAATTTGTTGAATATCATAATATAAATTTTATTTCTAAACAATAGCTAATTTTCTTATTTTTATATATTCTTTTCATTTTCTTCTGTTTTATACTACATTTATACATAAGTTTTTCGAAAGAGTTTTACGATTTGATGAGCAATCATACCGATAAGTGTTCCCACTAAAACAAAGAAACATGCAATACCGTAACCCATTCCATCCCATCCGCCAATAGCGAAGATTGTAACTGGGAAGAAAGCTAAACAAAGAAGAATTAAAATGAGTGCAAATATAATATCAAATGATCTCTTTGGAAATCGCTTCTTTAATAAAAATGAAACAGCAAATACAATGAGAATTGTTACAGCTCCAATTATAAAAAACACTTCAAATCCATTCATCCCATTCCCTCCTTCCATTCATTTCCCTATAATATATATTATATGTTTAAAAATTCAAAAAATAAATAATAAACTTTCTTCAAATATAAGTTTTTATAACCAGGTGTTAATAGTAATATATAATAATAGGTTACATATAATCAGGAGGTATACACAATGGAAAACCCATTAACAAATCATGTAATTATTTTATCTTTTGACTGTTTATCAGCTTTAGATTTTCCTATATTACAAGAACTTCCTCATTTTCGTTCTTTAATAGAACAAGGTGCAATTGCAAAAAAGGTAGAAGCTATTTATCCTTCTGTAACATATCCAAGTCACGCCACTATTGTCACTGGTAACTACCCTAACAAACATGGTGTTGTAAATAATACATTACTTCAGCCTGGCCGGGAATCACCAGATTGGCATTGGTACCGCCGTTCCATTAAAGGAACGACATTATATGACGAAGCAAGAAAAGCAAATTTAACGACTGCTGCTCTCCTATGGCCAGTTACAGGAAGGGCAAAAATCGACTACAACTTACCTGAAATCTTTCCAAACAGACCGTGGCAAAATCAAATTCTTCTTTCATTATTTAGCGGAAGCCCGTTGTATCAGCTAGATTTAAATCGTCGTTTTGGTCATATTAGAAATGGATTGTCACAGCCAGAGCTTGATGATTTTGTCCTTGCCTCTGCTGTACATACCATTCAAACAAAAAAACCTAACGTTATGTTTGTACACTTTACAGATTTAGACACGCAAAGACATTATCATGGATTTACTTCTAAAGAAACCCAAGCAGCTATTCATCGACATGATGAACGACTAGGGCAAATCATCCATGCATTGCAAAAAAGTGGTATGTACGAAAACAGTACAATTATTGCTCTTGGTGACCATAGTGCTCTAAGTGAAAATAAAGCGATTCAATTAAATGTTCTTTTCCATCAAAAAGGACTAATTTCTGTAAACAAAAAAGGAAAGCTTACAAATTGGAAAGCCTATTGTCAAAGCTGTGACGGCTCTGCCTACGTGTATGTGAAAGATAAAAATGATACTCAAACCATCCAAACTGTTCAGCACCTTCTTGAAGAACTTCTTCAAGATAAACAAAATGGAATCGAATTTGTTCTCCATGATGAAGATGCAAAAGAGCGCGGTGCTGATGGAAATTGCCTTTTCATGTTAGAAGCAAGAGAGGGCTATTACTTCATTGAAAATTATACAGGAGATTTTATAAAAGAAGTTACAGAAAAAGATGTAACTTCCAATAAAAAATATACATTTGGTACACATGGATATTCTCCAACAAAACCAAACTATGAAACAATCTTTATCGCCTCTGGAAAAGGAATTCGTCAAGGTGCAACCATTCCATATATGAGATTGATCGATGAAGGCCCTACCATTGCCAGATTACTTGGATTACACCTTGGTGAGACAGACGGAACTGTGATAGAGGAGTTACTTCAATTGTAAAGAAATGTGTATATGTAAAAGTTATGTAAAACTTATCTCTGTTTCTCTTTTTTTAATTTTTATTTCTGTACACTAATATTATATATACATCAATTAAAAACACGACATACCCCCCTCTTTTTAGATGGGAGAGAGCATCTATTCATGCATAGAAGCGGTCAGGGCTTTTTTCTGCCACATGCGAAGTAAAAACAGAAAGAACAAACGAGTGTAGGTTACTTTTTATTCTGCACTCCAGGGAGTTAGATGTCGAAAAATTAAAATGGATTTATATAGAACATTTTTAAGGAGGAACATTTTATGAAAAAGATGTCCAGGCAAGAAAAGAGCTGGATATTGTATGACTGGGCAAACTCGGTATACTCGCTCGTCATTACAACTGCAATATTTCCGATTTATTTCAAAGCTGCAGCAAAAAATGCAGGTTTATCAGGTGCAACTTCAACAGCTTTTTGGGGATATGCGAATTCTTTCTCCACGCTTTTAATTTCCATTCTTGCTCCTATTCTTGGTACAGTTGCTGATTATAAAGGGTTTAAAAAACGCTTTTTCACATTCTTTTTTGGACTCGGCATTATATTTACAAGCATGTTAGCAGTTGTTCCTACATCACAATGGCACTTACTCCTAGGATGCTATATGCTCGCTTTAGTTGGATTTGCTGGGGCGAATATTTTTTATGATGCGTTCTTAGTAGATGTAACATCAGCAGAGAGAATGGATCGAATTTCAACACGCGGTTTTGCACTCGGTTATATTGGAAGCACAATTCCTTTTATCGCTTGTATCGCTCTTATTATCCTTGCACAAAAGGGAGCTATTCCATTATCAGTCGGCATCGCTAGTCAAATTTCCTTTGCAATTACAGCACTTTGGTGGGGATTATTTACAATTCCAATGCTTAAAAATGTAGAACAAACGCACTATATTGAACGACACCCAAGACCAATTACAATGAGTTTTAAACGTTTAGCTATCACTTTTAAAAATATTAAGCAATATAGAACTGTATTTTTATTCTTACTCGCTTACTTTTTCTATATCGACGGGGTTGATACAATTATTACCATGTCCACTGCTTATGGAACAGATCTCGGGATTAGTGCAACAAGCTTACTTATCATTTTGTTTGTAACACAAATTGTCGCTTGTCCATTCGCTTTGTTATATGGAAAACTCTCTGAAACATTCACAGGTAAAAAGATGTTATATGTCGGTATTATTATTTATATCATTATTTGCACATATGCTTATTTCTTAAAAACAACACTAGATTTTTGGATTCTGGCAATGCTTGTTGCAACTTCTCAGGGCGGGATTCAAGCACTCAGCCGCTCTTATTTTGCTAAATTAGTTCCGAAAGAATCCGCAAATGAATTCTTCGGATTTTATAATATTTTTGGTAAATTCGCAGCTATTATGGGACCTGTATTGGTCGGTGTAACAACTCAATTAACAGGAAAAACAAACGCTGGTGTACTAAGTATTATCGTCCTATTTGTTATCGGTGGATTTGTACTAACACGAGTACCCGAAAATGCTCCTTCTGTTACACCCCCTGCTCCAAAATCAGAAACACTATAACAAAGATGTCCCTTTCTATATGACAGGGACATTTTTTTATGAATCTTCTATCTATACCACTTACCACGAAGCTCTGTTAAGCAATAATAAAGTGCAAATGCCATAGCACTTATCCCTACTACAAACAGAAACAATACACTCATTTTACTTTCCTAAAAATTGTCTTTCCTTATTGCTTATATAAAAATAATTTATCAACAGTTGTTCCTAGCACTTCAGCCAAACGAAATGCTAGCGCTAAACTTGGATCATATTTATTATTTTCAATTGCATTTATCGTCTGTCTTGATACTTTACATTTATCAGCTAATGCACCTTGTGAAATATTATTTTCAGTGCGCAATTCGTAAATTTGATTTTTCACATCATTTCTCCTAACCTGTAAAATCGTTTTTACAACATCAGTATATATTTGGTGCATATAGTTGTCAAAAAATTTCCAGACAAAAAAGGAGCGGTAACTGTCCCCTATTCCAAAACCGATCGTTCAGTCTAATTTAGTGTAAGAAAAAAGCTGCTGATTTAAGATTCAGCAGCCATTCCTTGTAGTAATACATCGATTGCCTTTTTGTAAATCCGCTTCATTTCTGTAGAATCTAGCTCATAGTAAAGTACGCCAAGTCCAGATAATAAACCATTTACAATATACATAAGATCACGAATATCACCTTGACGGAATTCTCCGGATTTTATGCCTTCTTCAATTAATTTTTCAAAGACAACATATGATGCTCTTGCTAAAACTAGCATTTCATCTAGAACCTCTTTGCTCACCACTTGGCTTGTAGAAAATTCTTCTACTGCACTAAAAATAGGATGTTGCGTGTCTTCTACATGATACTCAGCAAGACCATATAATTTTTCAGTACTCGTACGATACTGCTTTTCCTTCACATTCCATTTTTCAAGCCAATCATATGTATGTTGTTTTACTACAAATAAAAATAATTCTTCTTTACTTTTAAAGTGATAATAAATACTACCTTTACTACGCTCTGTAATTTCACAAATATCTTCCATAGATGTTGCGGCATATCCTTTTCGTGAAAACAATTCTTCCGCTTGGTAGGCTATTTCTTTTTTTATCTCTTCTGCACTTTTTCTCATATTTACACCTCATAAAACCGACCGTTCAGTCCAATGATAACAAATATAAAACCTCCATTACAAGAGGCTATATTCCTGATTTAAGAAAATATATTTTCAAACCACACGCGAAGTGTATGAATAACTCCAATCTTAAGACCAAGTTTGACAATAAATACTCCCCCTGCCACTAATAAAAATAATGCTACTTTTCCTTTATTTTTAACTTCTGGCTTTTTCTCCATGTTCATTCCCCTTATAACATCATATATTCCTTATTTATCAATATATTACTCTTAAACAAACGTTTGTTTAGCTGATTCTATACAGGTTTAGGCCAACTAATCAAACGTTTGTTTAAAAAGGAATACGCCCATAAAGAGCGCATTTTTCATTAATCTCCACCGCCGCCACAGCTACCACCATCACCGCCTGAAAAACCGCTATCTCCCCCAGAGAAACTTCCGCAATCATTTGAGCTATCACTATCTGACCCTGCAAAGAAAATTGGTGTAGAAGCAGTTGTAGTTGTTGTACTATCTCCACTACCTGTTTTATAAAGATTCACTTTCTTTCTACTTGACCGAATTGATTTTGCAATCATTCCAATTAAAACTAAAAATAATAATGCCGCTATTACAAATCCCATATAAAAGGCCCCCTTTATTTTTCAACTAATTGTAGTACTCGCTCTATCTTCTCTAAAGAAATAAATCGTGACTCACGAAGTATCTCTTTACCCTCATGAAATAATAAAACTGTTGGACCTGTAAACACTAAATACTTCCCTGAAATTTCTCTCATATCCTGTAGTGAGATTACAATGTTTTCTACACCTTGATAGTGTTCTAATAAGCGATTTACTTTCTCTAACATCACATCACAAACACCACAGTTTTCAGTTTTGATGAATAAAAGCGCCAAGTCTTTTTCTTCAATATATGCTACTAATTCTTCTATCGTTTGAAAATCTCTCATATTATCCCTCTTAACGTAGTTTACGAAACACTTGATTTTGGTACATACGAAATGCCGAATTTCCTTTTATTTTTCTCTTCTCCATTAACTGTTGAAATCGCAACGTTTTTGCAGTTAACTCTTCTTGTAATTTTGTTCTCTCTGTTTCATCATAACAACACGCAATTAAATCCTCTATTTTCAATATATCCTTTTGTAGTTCCATCTCTGCTGGAATCATTCGAGCATTTTTCAAAATCTTATAGCTCATTCTAAGATCTGGAGGTACCATTGAAAGGTCTTCTAATTGCAGTGGTCTTCCTTTACCAGGTAGATCATCAAGATCACCATTATGAATGGCTTGACGAATTCTTTCCTCAGCAATACTCAAGAAAACATCCACTTCCTTCCCCTCCCTTACATATTTTTACTATTATTTTACATGAAATTTTAAAATGTCGCTACGATGTGAAGCAACACCCTTACACAATTTTTTCTCAAATTATCTTCTAAACAACCTAATTTTCATATTGAGAAAGTCTTTCTCTCTACTGATAGGGCCTTTTCAGTCTGAATTTTAAGCTGAGATTTTTACTTTTTACGTAGTTCTCACCTTTTATTTTTTTAGATTAGACATATAATTCAATTCGTAAAATATATTATTATTATATTCAATTTTCTATATGAAGTTCGTATGAAGTTGAATTGAATTTTACATGAATTTCCTGTAAATTCCTTGTTTTTCTATATCAATCACATTATTCTGTATTTATAGAAATAATTGTTGTTCCGATTGAAACTATCTATACATATAAAAAAGATAGTGGCCTATTAGGGAAAGGCATCTATATAGTATTCATATAAATATAACAACAACTATAGAAAAAGCACGCGTATATGTGCATCATAAAAGTGCTTATTCATACAATTTTCATGTAAGAGTTATCGAAAATCATATTAATCACAGAGAAAAGGCGTTAGCTTTTATCGCTAATGCCTTTCTTTTTGTTCCGTTTTCTTTGAACATTTCTCTGTAATAAAAAGCATCTGAACACTCTCTGTTCAGATGCTTTCTTTACTTTCTCATATAAGGAGCTAATACTCTTAAAATCTCCGTTTTGTCTTCTTTTAACTCGAGGGATGTTAACATATCCATCGTTCGAGGACGAGGTAAGTTAACTTTCACCTCACCTACAATTGCTGCTGGTCTTTGTGACATAATAAACACCCGATCAGATAGTAATATTGCTTCATCTAAGTCATGCGTTACCATCACAATCGTTTGTTTCTCTTGATGCCAGGAATCTAGAAGCCAACGATGCACTTCCATTTTTGTGAAAGCATCTAACTTTCCAAATGGTTCATCAAGTAGCATAATAGGTTTTTCACATAAATAAGTACGAAGGAAACTAATCCGCTGTCGCATACCACCAGATAATGCATCTGGATAATGATTTGCATATTCAGACAGACCAAATTGTTTTAATGCTTCCATTCCTTCTGCAAGACGCTCTTTCTTCGGCTTTCCCTCAATTTCTAATGGAAGCACAATATTTTGCAAAGCTGAACGCCACGGAAGCAGTAAATCTTGCTGCGGCATATAACTCACGATATCTTGTTTTTGAACAAGTTCATCATTATACATTACCTCTCCACTAGTCGTCTCTTCAACACTCGCAATCATATTTAATAACGTACTTTTTCCGCAACCACTTGGCCCTACAAATGAAACAAATTCACCCTCGTGTATCGAAGCACTAATCTTCTCTAACACATTTTTTCCATCGAACGCCTTCACAACATCTTTTATTTGTAATCCGCTCATTTTTCACTTGGAAGGAATTCATTTGTAAAGGCATCTTTTACATCAATTTTCTTTTTAATAACTTTGTTATCATATAAGAAATTCATGTAATTTGTCCAAACTTCTTCCTTTTGTACTCCCCATGCTTTTGCATCATCCTGATATTTTGTACTTAACCACTTTTGGCTCTCTTGTACTAAATCTTTATTAATATCTGGTACGTTTTTGATTAAAATATCAGCAGCTGCTTTTGGATCCTTAATTGCAAAATTATATCCTTCCGCTGTGGCACTCATAAATTTTTTCACAAAATCTTTATCTTGTTTCGCATGCTTTTCACTTGTAATAATAACAGGACTATAAAAATCTAGTGCTGGATCTAAATCTTTTACCATAATTGTATTTAATTCTTTTCCTTGACGCTTCGCTTCGATACCATCCCATCCATAGTAAATCCATTCAAAATCTGCGTCACGACCAATCGATTTAAAGAAATCTGTTTGTCCAAGCACAATTTTATTTACTTTACTAAAGTCCGCTTGATGTTTATCCATAATTGTTTTTAATGTTGCTTCTTCCGCTGGTGCTCCCCAGCCTCCATAACGCTTGCCTTCAAAATCTTTCGGTGAAGTAATATTATCTTTTTTCAAAGATGCAAATGCAGATGTGTTATGTTGAATAATTGCTCCAATCGAAACTACTGGAATTCCCTCAACACGTGCAGATGTTACATTTTCTTGATAACTCACACCAAAATCTGCTTTTCCTGAAGCAATCATTTGCTCTGCTGATACATTATCACCCGGTTGAATAATTTCTACATCTAAACCTTGCTTTTTATAATAATCTTTCGTCTTTGCTACATATAAACCAGTATGGTTTGTATTTGGGAACCAGTCTAAAACAACTTTTACTTTCTTCCCTTTATCTGCACTTTCTTCTTTCTTCGCTGGATTACAACCAACAACACCTACTGCGAGCAGTGCAGCTAGCATAACTTTTAAGCCTTTTTTCATTTTCTGTCTTCCTTTCTGTATATCCATGGTGCTGTTATTCTTGCCATAAACTCTACGATAAAATACAAGAGCAATGTCACCATGACGATAATAGCTGCGATACCGAAGACACGAGCAGTTAAAAAGGATTTTGTCGCTCTTGTGAGCATAACTCCTAATCCTTCACTTGCCCCAAGCCACTCCCCAATAATCGCTCCCATCACACTATATGTGACAGCAATTTTTAATCCCGAGAAAAAATACGGAAGCACGGCAGGGAATTTTACCTTTTGATAGATTTGCCACTTTGTTGCACGCATTGTTTGTAATAACTTGAGCATGTTTTTATCTACCGTTTGAAAACCTTCTAAAATACTAAGGGCAATCGGAAAGAAGCAAACAAGAATAACAACCATCACCTTTGGCAACATTCCGTATCCGAACCAAATAATAAATAAAGGTGCGAGCACCACAATCGGAATCGTTTGTGAAATAACGAGCAACGGATTAATTAAAATGCGAAAGAGTGGAATAACATCCATAATAATAGCAATACTCGTTCCAAGCAGAATCGCAAAAAATAATCCGATGATAACCTCTTGCAATGTTTGCAGCGTATTTGGTAACAATAAATCCTTCATTCCAATCAGTTCCTGTACAATAGCAGAAGGCTTCGGTAAAATCCACGATTCAATTTGAAATATTGAAACCGATCCTTCCCATATAGCAATGAGAAGGATAAGCCAAATCGTTGTAATTGTTATGTTAGATCGCTTCTGGTTTTTCATATTCATCACGATACTTCCATACCTTTTCATCAATCGTTACACCTGTACTTGGACGATAATGGATTTTAATAGAAGTAATAACTTCCTCTGCACCAGCATCGACGCAAGCTTGTTGTGCACGTTTAATGACATCAAGAAGTACGTCTAATTCTCCTTCCAGTGTTGTTTCCATCGCTCCTACTTCATAGCGAACGCCTGATTGTTGTACGACTTCAATCGCTTTATCAACAACAGCATATAAATCTTTCGTTTTTGCTTGCGGTACTACTGAAAATGAAATTGTAACTTGTTGTGACATGCTAAAATCCCCCTTATGAAATATGTTTGTAAAAAGAAAAGGCTTTCCTACCATCACGTAGGAAAGCCTTGTATGCAAGTTATTATAAAATAACATATGCTACATCACTTTAAGTAACTCCCTACGCTGGCATTATCCAGATCAGGTTGAGGGTCGATGTATTCTTACATCCTCTCAGCCAATTGGCTCCCCGGTTCTTAATTCGTTTTCATTGTAGCATGATTTATTTTATTGAACAAACAAAAGCACAAGGTGTGGATTTTCACCACACCTTTTTTACATTCTATTAACTTTTAAACTCACCAATTAGTTCTTGTAATTCTTGAGCAAGCCAACTTAAGGATGTAGCTAACTCAGCGATATCTTGAACAGACATCTCTTGCTCTTTCATACTCTCTTCTACATTGCTGCTACTATTCGCATATGTCTTAGCAATATGGGACAATTCATCAACAACTTGAGCAATTCCATGGCTGCTTTGTAGAATATCATTTGAATTACTAGAAACGTCTTTGACTTGATTCGTAACAGATTGTGCTGATTGTGAGATTTTTTCGAAGAAGGCACCACTGCTCTGGACAAGCGTAATCCCAGATTCTACTTCTTTCGAACCTTTTTGCATCGAAACTACAGCTTCTTCAGTTTCTGCTTGTGTTTCCCCAATTAATTTAGCAATATCTTTAGCTGATGCCTCAGTCTGTTCTGCTAGTTTACGTACTTCGTCTGCTACAACAGCAAATCCTCTCCCTGCTTCCCCGGCACGAGATGCTTCAATAGAAGCGTTTAAAGCAAGTAAATTTGTTTGATTCGAAATTCCAGTGATAACAGTTACAATATCACTAATTTGTTTTGAGCGATTTTCTAATGAATAAATAATAGAAGATAGATCTTGCACTGCACTTTGAATCAAATTCATTTGGTTAATGATTTGATCAATGACTTCATTTCCTTCTACTGAATGCTGCTCCATACCTTCAGACGCATTTGCAACCTGTTTAGCAGCACCTGTAATCTCTTCTATTTTACTTCCCATCTCATGTACAATATGTAAACATTTTTGTACAGAAACTTCTTGAGACTGCGCTCCTTCATTTAAACCTTCCATAGAGCTTGCAATCTCTTGAACTGCCATGCTGTTTTCCTCTGTACTTGCTGATAGTTCTTGTGAAGAAGAAGAAACTTGTTCTGCCGTCTGCTTTACTTTATCAATAATCGATTTAAATTTTTCAATTGTAGTATTGAAATAGGTATTAATGATCCCTATATCATCTGGTCGCTCTCGTAATTGAATACTTAAATCTCCTTCACCTACTTTACGTAACCCTTCACGTAACTCTTGTAACGGAGCTAAAGAACTGCGGACAATAAAAAATTGAATTACAGTAGCAATTACTAATGAAATAGAAATAAAGATTAAGCCTTGTATAATAAATTTTTGCTTTGTACTAGGAACGATAGAAGCATCTACATCAGCTGCAACAACTGCAATAATGTTTTTTTCTTGATCAGTAATTGGTTCTAATATCGTTACCCATGAACCCAAATCATCTTTATACACTTCTGTCATTTGTGCCTTCTTCGTATCCATTACTTTATGGTATGCGTTCATCCAACGATCAGGCATATCAAAATAATCTCCTGGTTTCAGAGTTAAGGCCTTTGCTACCTCGGTGCTTAAACCAACAATTTGCGGCTCACCCTTTTCATTCGTTTTTGGACCCATTACATATGCTTGTCCCACGCTTTTCAATTTTTTTGTAACCCCATCTAGTTGCTCCGTTAGCTTCTCTTTCTTCACTCTTTGACTCGCAGGATCCTTCGCAATATCTTCAATCATTTGCTTGTCCAACTCATTTAATACACTGTCCCCTGTTTCAATAGATTGTCTTTCAAATAAAGACATCATGTTGTTTTGGAACATATTAAAACCGAGTACTCCCATACTTGCAACAAGCGTTAAAATAACAAGGACGGTTAATAATACATTTTTCTGTAAAAACGATAACTTGTGCCAATATTTCTTCATCAAAATTATCTCCTTTATTTTTCGTATAATAAGATATAGGAATATAAATAACACCCAGAAATGATAACACTACTCATTTAAGGGTGTGTAAATAAAAAAAAGACCAATGTAAAAAAAGCATTGGTCAAGACCAACCCTATCCGTCCGGTAACTGGCTAGCTTAGTCTATTTTGACCTTAGCTCCTATAGTTTTGCGCCCTCATGTTTCCATTAGTTTGCCTTTCTCGCTGAACGAGTTGAACGATATGGGAGTTTTATGAGAATTAAATATTCTCCTTCACAGATTACAACATAAAAATTAAATTGTCCACTTATTTGCACATATAAATATAAAATTCAAATAAAAAGGTTTATCAAAATAATTCTATAAAAAGAGTGAATGTTACTTTTTATGTGTTATATAATAAAAAAGGTTTATAAATAGCGGTTTCATTTGAATACTTTATTAATTTTCACACCAATTAAATTATTCAAAAATATCTAATCCTATGAATTCCGGAGGTAGTTTATCATGTTTTGGCTACAATTTCTTACTTTACTGCTCTGCATTTTCATTGGTGCACGCCTTGGCGGAGTTGGTCTAGGAGTAATGGGTGGGGTCGGTATGGCAATCCTCGTATTTGTCTTCCACTTGCAACCTACAGCTCCTCCTATTGACGTTATGTTGATGATTTTAGCAGTAATTACAGCTGCCGGTGCATTGCAAGCAGCAGGGGGAATGGATTATCTTGTCCACCTTGCAGAAAAAGCATTGCGTAAAAATCCAAAGCGTATCACATTTTTCGCACCTATTGTAACTTATTTATTTACGTTGTGCGCTGGAACTGGTCATGTTGCCTATTCTGTACTTCCTGTTATCGCAGAAGTATCACGTGAATCAGGGATTAGACCTGAACGCCCGATGTCAATCGCCGTCATTGCTTCACAACAGGCAATTACAGCAAGTCCAATCTCTGCTGCAACTGTTGCTCTTTTAGCAATGCTAGCTGATTATAAAATTACATTGTTAGATATTTTAAAAGTAAGTATTCCTTCTACTTTTATTGCTTGTATGTTCGCAGCTTTTGTTGCTAGCAAAATGGGAAAAGAGTTAAATGAAGATCCAGAATACTTGAAACGATTAAAAGAAGGCAGGATTCCTAAACTTGAAGAAAAGAAAGAGTTTGTAGGTACAAAGGGCGCCAAGTTATCTGTTATTCTCTTCTTATTCGCAACTATTTTTGTTGTTCTTCTCGGTTCATTCGAAGCACTTCGCCCAGGATGGATGATAGATGGGAAATTAGTTCGACTTTCCATGCCAAACACAATTGAAATGGTCATGTTAACAATTGCTGCTCTTATTATTATCTTCTGTAAACCAAATGTGGAAAGTATTGTATCTGGCAATGTCTTTAAAGCAGGAGCGACAGCTGTCGTTGCCATTTTTGGTATCGCTTGGATGGGAGACACATTCTTTAACGGAAACTTGAAT
This sequence comes from Bacillus sp. NPDC094106, assembly GCF_044764345.1. Classification (NCBI taxonomy): domain Bacteria; kingdom Bacillati; phylum Bacillota; class Bacilli; order Caryophanales; family Bacillaceae; genus Bacillus; species Bacillus sp. NPDC094106. The sequence continues at coordinate 92,738 of NZ_JBIWHY010000009.1, forward strand.
ATAATTCAAGGATCCATTCAACACTTAGTAACAAGTGCACCATGGCTATTCGCTATCGCACTATTTATCTTATCAATCTTACTATATAGCCAAGCAGCAACAGTACGTGCTCTCGTGCCACTTGGATTATCACTTGGCATTTCACCGGCACTTCTCATTGCAATGTTCCCTGCAGTAAATGGTTATTTCTTCATTCCAAACTACGGAACCATTGTTGCTGCGATTAACTTTGATCGCACTGGAACAACACATATCGGTAAGTATGTATTAAATCATAGTTTTATGATTCCTGGTCTTATTGCAACATTTACTTCCATTGGAATTGGAATGCTACTCATTTCAATCATGTTTTAACGAACGAAAAGCACAAACTTTTTTTCAAGTTTGTGCTTTTTTCATTTAATCAAACGTTTGTTTAAAACTTTCATTCAATAACCTCTACGTGATACCCTTTCCTTTCTATTCCACTTAATATTTCTTCAATATGATTTTTATCTTTCGTCTCTAATGACAAGTGGATTTGCGCATACCCTGGGAACACCTTTGTTCCAATTCGTTCTAAATGTATATTCAATACATTCGCTTCAAAACTTGTTACGATTTCAAGTAAATGTTGCAAATATCCTGGTTTATCTTTAATCATTGTTGCAATATGAACAAAGCGTCCGGCTTCAACCATGCCATGCTCAATGATACGTGCAATGAAGTTTACATCAACATTGCCACCACTTAAAACCGGCACAATTTTCTTCTCTTTCACTGGGATTTTTTGATAGAGTAAAGCAGCCAATGAACTAGCACCCGATCCCTCTACTAATAATTTATTGCGCTCAAGTAACATTAACATCGTTCTCGAAATTTCCATTTCATCTACACAAAAAATATCATCCACATAACGTTGTACAAGTTGAAATGTTAAATCTCCTGGCCTTTTTACTGCAATACCATCAGCCATAGTCGGTGCCCCATCTACTGTTATCACTTTCTTTTCCTGAAGTGATTGCTTCATCCCTGGACAAGCAAGTGCTTGTACGCCATATATTTTCACCGACGGTTTTTGCTCTTTAATCGCCATCGCAACACCTGCAATTAAACCACCACCTCCAACAGGGCAAATAACAGCTTCAACATCATCAAGTTGCTGCATAATTTCTAATCCCACTGTTCCTTGACCAGCAATCACTGCTTCATCATCAAACGGGTGAACAAACTTTGCACCCGTTTCTTCTTTCAAATCTAATGCATAAGCCAAAGCATCATCAAATGCATCCCCTTGTAGTTCCACATGCGCACCATATCTCTTCGTCGCAAGTACCTTACTGAGCGGTGCACCTTTTGGCATTACAATCGTGCAGGGAATACCGAGCATATTACTAGAATAGGCGACTCCTTGCGCATGATTTCCAGCTGATGCTGCAACAACTCCATTTTCTAATTCTCCTTTTTCAAGAGAAACCATCTTATTATAAGAACCACGTACTTTAAAAGAACCCGTCTTTTGTAAATTTTCAAGTTTTAAATACACTTCATTATTTGCTAACTCGCTAAATGTACTTGAATAATCTAGTGGTGTTATATGTACAATGCCTTTCATTTTCTCATAAGCAGCTATAATATCCTGTAAAGAAATCATGCATTCGCCTCCGAATCGATATATGTTCATATATATTAGTTTGAGCGACAGGATTTGTTTTATACGACTTTCTAAATCAAGCCCAATTCATTTTTAAGTATTTGTCATGATCTAGTTTGGTTCTACTATATATTGAACAGCTTCTGATAACAATTTTGTAAAATCATCTGGAAAAAGGTGCCCTAATCCTTCTTTCACAATTAGTTTACACTTGATATCATACTTCTCAAATATAGACATTAATTCAATTGTTTTCTTATAAAAGGGATCTTTATCTCCTGTAATCATGCATCCTTTCAAATTAGCTACCTGCTTTGTCTGAATCAACTTTTCTATAGACTCTATGTCTCGAATAGCTGGTATAACAGCAATAAATCCCTTAGTAGCTAACAGATTATCATTTAAACTTAACTCTATTGCTAAGTTCCCTCCTTGAGAAGCACCAGCAATGATGATTTGTTCCATATTATACTTCTCTTTAAAGTCACGAAACGTTGTAGAAATATCATTTATAGCTATATCGCGCTTATCCCAGCAATAAGAATTCACTCCATATATTTGTGAGGACTGCGGAAATCCTAAAATATACTCATGAAGCAACTCATCATCATACCAATACGGTGCAAAATCATTTACATCTGAACCTCTCCAATGTAACGAAAATATTCCAGTGTTTGAACCTTCATTTCCATACACAAATAATTTAGAACTAGAATTCAATTGATGATTATTTAAAATAGCTTCACATTTCTTTACAATCAGTTTGAATTCTTCTCTGCTTTGTAATTCATGTAAGTCTGGATCACTCATTAAGGTATCTGGATTCCACCAAACTCCTTTTGTTAAAGCTGCATTCAAAATAGCGAGAGCTTCCTCTTGTTTACCTTGGAGGGAATAAGCACATGCCTTCCAAAAACTCGTTTTATCTAGCCTTTCAGGGAAATCCTTTTGCGCTTTATAAATAAGTCTATGCATGGCCTCAAAATCCCTTTTTTCAAACAACTTGAACAGTTCATTTTGTAGCTCTACAAATTTTATTTTTATCACAAAGATTCCTCCCTTGTTTTTTCTAAATTATACCATTAGATCACTGAGATAAAACTGAATATTCAAGAATTATATCTAAAAAAAGATCACACAACACTTGCTATGTTGCGTGATCTTTTTCATTCTTTCTTATAAATAAATTATTTTTTTACTTGCTGAGCTAATTTCTTCGTACTTTCATACGCCGAACCTGCTAAACTAATTGCGGAAATAACGGAAACTCCATCTGCCCCTGCCTCGATAACAGAAGAAGCATTTTCAATTGTAATTCCACCAATACCAACAATCGGTACCCTGATACCCTCTTCTCTAAAATGCCTTAGTCCTTTCGTCCCTTGAACTGCTTTTGTATCCTTTTTTGTATTTGTCGGGAAGATAGGCCCTACTCCTAAATAATCCGCGCCATTTGCAATTGCAAAACGTGCTTCTTCGATTGTATGAGCAGACACTCCAACAATTTTATCTCCCATTTTTTCACGAACTGATGTGATTCCTTCATCGTCTTGTCCGACATGGACGCCGTCTGCATCTAGTTCAATCGCTAATTCCACATCATCATTTACGATAAAAGGCACACCATATTCTTTGCAAAGCGCTTGTAGCTGCTTTGCAAAACGCAATCGTTCGTTTCCAGCTAACACTCCTTCACCCTTTTCACGAAATTGAAAAAGTGTCATTCCACCATCTAGCGCTTCTTTCATTACTTGCAATGGATCCTTTTGGCAGTTATTGCTCCCCATAATAAAATATACTTGCAATAACTTGGACATTTGTTGTGTTTCAATACGCGCCATTTTTCCTCCCCCCTTCTTACTGCACCTCTTGCAGCTTTCCATACTGTTCAATATCAGCTGCAGTAGTGTTTGCTAGCTGATTCAAAAATTCAATTTGGAAGCTTCCTGGCCCTAGCTCTACTGTTTTAACAGCAGCTAGTTCCGCCGCTACACCATAAAACGTTAATGCAGCAACTGCAGCTTTCACATAATTTTGTTCAACGGCTGCGAATGCTCCCATTACAGAAGTTAATAAACAACCTGTTCCTGTAACTTTCGTTAAAATTTGATGACCATTGCGAATCATAAATGTTCGCTCTCCATCTGTAACAATATCTTCTTTTCCAGTAATCACCGCAACTGTATCTAATTCATCAGCTGCTTGTTTTGCAATCCCTACTACATCACCGTTTCCAGCTCCAGCATCCACACCTTTAATTGCCCACTTTTCATTAATAACATTGGCAATTTCTGCTGCGTTCCCGCGAATCATCGCTAACTTTACTTCACTTGGTATATGTCTTGCAACTTCTGTTCGGTATGAAGTCGCTCCTACACCAACTGGATCAAACAACACCGGGACATGATGTGTATTTGCTGCTTTTCCAGCAATGAGCATCGCTTCTACTTCTTCAGGACGAAGTGTTCCCATATTTAGAACAAGCGCTCCTGCAATGCTAGCCATTTCTGCTACTTCTTCTTTTGCATACGCCATCACAGGTGATGCCCCTAATGCCAATAAACCATTGGCCGTAAAGTTTGTTACAACCACATTTGTAATATTATGTACAAGTGGATTCGTCTCTCTCACTGTTTCCACTACTTTTGCGATTTCTTGTAAATTCATTCTTTTCATCTCCTAACTTAATAATGGGAGATACACAAAAAGACACTTCGCGTATGCAAAGTGCCTGAACATGTGCTTTTACACTCTCCCTACGCTGGCATTATCCAACAGGTTCAAATGGTCAACGACAGATTAGCCGTACTCTCAGTCTGCATCCGCAAACTCCCATGTGTTTTCTTATTCATCTACTCCAGAGTCTACTCTTATTCTAGTAAAATAACAAGTGCTTTACTTTTTCATACAATTATATATACATCAAAAACCCCTCTTTTTAAGTGGGAGAGAGCATCTGGCCATGCATAGACGCGGTCAGGGCCTTTTTCCGCCACATGCGAAGTAAAAACAGAATGAGCATACGAGTGTAAGTTACTTTTTATTCTGCATCGCAGGGATTTAGATGTCGAAAATTTAAAATGGATTAAGTTGTATTCAAAACAGCACGTGATAGTTACTCCAAAGCAGTTTAATGAGGTTTATAGAGGGAATAAGAAATTAAGACAAGAAGTAGAGATTCTTAAACAAGCTATGTCAATTATGACTGCCAAATAGAAGATGTTCCTTACTGCTCTTCTTGAAATCTGTGGTATATTAAACGGTATATAGTTAGTAAAGGAGTTTGAATAAATGGCAAAGAGTGTAGTAATTGCTGAGAAACCATCAGTTGCACGTGATATAGCAAAAGTATTAAAGTGTACAAAAAAAGGGAATGGATTTTTAGAAGGTGACAAATACATCGTGACTTGGGCTCTTGGGCATTTGGTGACGCTTGCAGACCCTGAGGTTTATGATAATAAATATAAAACATGGAATCTTGAAGATCTTCCAATGCTTCCGGAACGTATGAAATTAGTTGTGATAAAACAAACGGGAAAACAGTTTAATGCTGCGAAACATCAACTTAGTCGAAATGATGTTAATGAGGTGATTGTGGCTACCGATGCAGGAAGAGAGGGTGAATTAGTTGCACGTTGGATAATTGAAAAAGCAAAAGTAAATAAACCAATTAAGCGTTTATGGATTTCTTCTGTAACAGACAAAGCAATTAAAGATGGTTTTAACAATTTAAAACCAGGTAAAGCTTATGACAATTTATACGCCTCAGCCGTTGCTCGTTCTGAAGCAGATTGGTATATTGGCTTAAATGCTACTCGTGCATTAACAACAAAATTCAATGCTCAATTAAACTGTGGGCGTGTACAAACACCAACTGTAGCTATTATTGCTGGTCGTGAAGATGAAATTAAAAACTTTAAAGCTCAAACATACTACGGTATCGAAGCTCAAACAACTAATAAATTAAAACTAACTTGGCAAGATGCAAAAGGGAATAGTCGTAGTTTTAATAAAGAAAAAATTGATGGTATCGTAAAGAATCTAGATAAACAAAATGCTACTGTTGTGGAAATTGATAAAAAACAAAAGAAATCATTCTCTCCTGGTCTGTATGATTTAACTGAACTACAACGTGATGCAAATAAAATCTTCGGTTACTCTGCTAAAGAAACATTAAACATTATGCAGAAATTGTATGAGCAACATAAAGTGCTAACGTATCCTCGTACAGATTCACGCTATATTTCATCTGATATCGTTGGAACACTTCCAGAGCGTCTGAAGGCATGTGGCGTCGGAGAATACCGTCCTTTAGCACATAAAGTATTGCAGAAACCTGTAAAATCTAATAAATCATTTGTTGATGATAGTAAGGTAAGCGATCATCACGCGATTATTCCAACAGAGAGCTACGTAAACTTCTCAGCTTTCACAGATAAAGAACGTAAAATTTATGACTTAGTTGTAAAACGCTTCTTAGCTGTTTTATTCCCGGCATTCGAATACGAGCAACTAACGTTACGTACAAAAGTTGGTAATGAAACGTTTATTGCACGCGGAAAAACAATTTTACATGCTGGTTGGAAGGAAGTATACGAAAATCGATTTGAAGACGATGATGTAACTGATGACGTAAAAGAGCAACTTCTACCTCGCATTGAAAAAGGCGATATATTAACTGTAAAGTTAATTATGCAAACATCAGGTCAAACAAAACCACCTGCACGATTTAACGAAGCAACTTTACTTTCAGCAATGGAGAATCCTACAAAATATATGGATAATCAAAATAAACAACTTGCTGATACGTTAAAATCGACTGGTGGATTAGGTACTGTAGCGACACGCGCAGATATTATCGACAAGCTATTCAATTCATTTTTAATTGAAAAACGTGGTAAAGATATTCACATTACATCCAAAGGTCGTCAGTTACTTGATTTAGTACCAGAAGAGTTAAAGTCTCCTACACTAACTGGTGAATGGGAGCAAAAACTTGAAGCGATCGCAAAAGGGAAATTAAAAAAAGAAATATTTATTTCAGAAATGAAAAACTATACAAAAGAGATTGTTGCTGAAATTAAATCGAGCGATAAAAAATATAAACACGACAACATTTCAACGAAAACTTGTCCAGACTGCGGCAAGCCAATGTTAGAAGTAAACGGTAAAAAAGGTAAAATGCTTGTATGCCAAGATCGTGAATGTGGTCATCGTAAAAATGTATCCCGCACTACAAATGCACGCTGTCCTCAGTGTAAAAAGAAACTAGAGCTTCGTGGTGAAGGAGCTGGTCAAATCTTCGCATGTAAATGTGGCTATCGCGAAAAACTTTCTACATTCCAAGAAAGACGCAAGAAAGAATCGGGCAACAAAGCCGATAAACGAGACGTCCAAAAATATATGAAACAACAACAAAAAGAAGAAGAACCATTGAATAATGCATTAGCAGAAGCACTAAAAAAATTAAAATTTGATTAAACAAAAAGGTTCCTACCGTTTTCAGTAGGAACCTTTTATTTTTAATGAATAATTTTACTTCCTTTTGCATTCTCAACAAACTTTTCACTCGACTTATTAATTCGTGTTTTCAGTACTAATGCAAGTACAAGCATGATTACTACAAAGACACTTAATACAAGAAGATCTCTTATCACAATATCCCAAAGCATTCCGCCCACTGTTTCACGAATCACGCTAATTGCATATGTGAACGGTAAGAACGGATAAATTGCTTGGAAGAATTTTGGAAGCATTTGAATTGGGAATGTTCCGCCTGATCCAGCTACTTGCAGTACGAGTAAAATGATTGCCATCGACTTCCCAATGTTTCCGAAAACAGAAACAAGTGAATATACGATACAAACAAAGACTCCACCAATGAATAAGCTGAATAGAACAAACCAGAACTTATCAACTACATACGTATCAAGTAAGAATATATCTCCCATCGCCACGATAAACGCCTGCGCAAGACCTATCGTTAAGAACGTTAAGAAACGTCCAAAGTAAATCTCATGGCTCTTATAGTCTATATCTTCGTGTACTTCTACTGTTAATAACGAAACCATTAACAATGCCCCTACCCATAGTGCAAGCACTGTATAGAATGGTGACATCGCTGAACCGTAGTTTGGCATCGCAAATAATTTATTTTCTTTTAATTTCACTGGATTTGCAAAATAATCACTTTGCTTTTCAACATCATTTTTCAATAAATGTATGATGTCTTTTATATCCTCTTGTGAATCAAATTCACGAATTTTATTTGCTAATTCTTTAATCTTTTTCTCAGCAGCCGGCATCTCAGCTTTAATATCTTCAACTTTCTTCTTGCCTTCTACTAAACCTTTTGATGAATCTTCAAGTAGTGTTTTTACATCTGGAAGCTTTTTATTTGCATCGCTTAAAAGTTTAGATGTATTTTTAGACATCTCTTTTGTACGTGCAATTGCTGCGTTAAAGCTTGGAACGATTTCTGAATCGTATTTTGCTAAAATATCACCTAATTGTGCCGAAACACTTTTTGATACTTGGTTAATGCTTTCAATGACATCTTTTGCTGGTTGCTGCCCTTTATCAATAGCAGCAATTCCTTTATTCGTTAAATCCATCCCTTTTTGAAGATCAGTTTTTGCTTTGTTTAACTTAGCAATCTGATCGTTAACATTTTTATCACTATTGACATCACCTAAAATTTTATTTAAATCATTTAAGACAGGTATCATATCATCAATCATATTCATACCTGCTTGGAATTGACCATTTAAACTATTTAAAGCGGTTTTTGTACCATCTAGTCCGTTAATACCTTTGTTTTTCAAATCGTCTTTTGCCTTTTTGAAATCTTCTGTCGCATTTTTCGACTGATTTTTCAACTGTTCGGCTGTGCTAACTGCCTTTTGGAAATCTGCTACAAAAGTTTCGTTATAATCTTTTTCAGCTTGATCAATTAAACCATTTACTGCATTTAACTTTTGATTGATTGCATCAACCACATCTTGTTTTACTTCTTGTCCTGAGCTAATTAAATCTCCAACATGTTTAATTCTATTATTTACATCTTGCATCGAGTCTCTAATCGCTGTTAAATGTTGTACTCTTGTACCGAAGAAATCTTTACCAAAATCAGTTGGTGCACTCTGTTCAAGCTTAGACATCATAGCAATCACAGAAGAAACATTATCAGTATGCGTCTGAAGATTATTAGAAACAGCCTCTATATTTTTCTTCGCTATCCCTGGATCAATTTTCCCATTTTGTAATCCATCCATAACGCTTTGCGCATATGCTGTTCCCACACGGGCAGAGCCAAAAACATTATTTACTGTTTGATTAATATTTTTTGCTATATTTTTATATCCTTCTACATTAACTTGTGGAAGGTCTGGAATATCTAGATTTAAATCAACTCCTGGATGCATCAAGAAATCCGTAGCAGCTGCTGCACCATCCATCCCTTTTTTCAATACAGTCAAATTATTTTTCATGACCCCAGGAGCATCTTCTAACGTTTGACCATTTCTTGCAAAGAATGCATCCAAATCTTTCGTCATTTGTTGCCCATCATTCATCACACTTTCCACTACTGGTAAATTCTCTTGTGCGACTTTTACAAGATCTTGTGCTTTGTCAGCATCTGTTAATGCCGTATCCACAAGTTTATTCATTTCTGGGAATTGTGCTTCTAACTTGAATACAAGATCTTTTACCTTTTCAATACTTGGTAAGTTTGTTTCTAAATCGATTCCAAGATCATTAAAAATTTTAAAAATCTCACCATTCGCTGTTTTAACGAAGTTTTTACTAATTTCTTCTGTTATACCTGATGCACCTTTTGCTGTGATCTTTGGTGCAATGGCATTTACTTTTTCATTCACAAAATAATCAAGTTCTGGTTTTTTCGGGTTATCGCTAATAACAGTCGTAATTTTTTCTGTGAAGTCTTTTGGAATCGTGATACTTGCGTAATAATCTCCACGTTCCACTCCGTAAACTGCTTGTTCTTCATCAACAAATTTCCAGTTAAAATTCTTATCCTTCTTAAGTGAATCTACAACTTCTTTCCCGATATTAATGTCTTTTCCTCGTAAGTTTGCCCCCGCATCTTCGTTAGAAACTGCAATTGGGATTTCTTTTGTATTTCCATATGGATCCCAAGAAGCCTTAATGTTAAACCATGCATATAAAGATGGTAAAACCATCAGCCCTAATACAATTACAATCGCAGCCCAATGTTTGGCTACATTCCGTAAGTCTGTCGTATAAATACGCCATATTTGTTTCATATAAGCTATCACCTAATTATATATTTTTCCTTCTTTAGAAAATGATACATGCATTTTGCCATTATATCATTTTCTACATCGTGGATTAAACGAAAATGTACTATTTTTCCAATTAAATCTTTTACTTACTTCATTATATAACGAAGTAAAAAAAGTATGCATACAAAATGACCAAATTGGTTTTACATTCAATGATAACAAATATACAGGAAATGTCATAAAAAATACAAGTATTTTCTCTTGGAAATACTTGTATTTATAGAAGAAATCCTCACAGCTCTTAAATCGCTGTGAGGATTTCTTCTATATTATATATCCAATTGAACTTCTACTCCAAAATGATCTGAAATAACATTTCGATTCACACCATTGAAAATGACTTTTGAAGAAGTAACTGTTTTTGACTTGTTACTTAAAATAAGGTCAATTCGTAAGTTTTGTTTATTTTCATCCCAACCAGCAATTTCTCCTTGCACGGTTGTTCCTTCATCTTTCTGCATGGCTAATTTGTATGTGTCATAAAGACCTTTTTGCATGAGATAATCATACCCTTCTCCTTGCAAACGAGCATTGTTATTAAAATCTCCCATTAAGAAAGAAAGTTCATTTCCATTCACATGCTTCATTAAACAATCTACTTGTCCTTGAAATGTTTCTTCTTCATCATTCCACCAACCGAGGTGACAAGAATAAAATGTTATATTCTTATCTTTATAAGAGATTGTTGCACTCACAATTTTACGTGTTTTCCAATAGGATGTATCCTTACTTTCTGATACAAAGAAAGAATTCTGTTCGATAATTGGATGCTTCGTTATAATTGCTAATCCTTCCTCATATATATCATAGCCAATATGAGCGAAATCCCAAACGATATCGTAACCTCTTACATGTAGCGCTTCAAGTTCTGCAAGTAATACAAGACCAAAGTTATCTTCTTTCTTGTTCTCACATATGCTTTGAGCTTGTATAGACTGACTAACCTCTTGCAATGCAATGACATCATAATCCTCTTCTTGAATTACCTTAGCAAGATATTTTATTTTTTCTAATTGATTCTCTTCTTGCCAAGAGTGACAGTTTAACGTTAGTAATTTCATTCATTATGCACCTAACATATCTTGAATATCTGATTTTAATACATCCGCTTTCGGACCATATACCGCTTGAACACCTTTATCTTTTACAATCAGACCTAAAGCTCCATTTTGCTTCCACTGTGCTTCTGGTGCAACAATATCTAAATTTTTTACTGTTACACGCAGACGTGTCATACAAGCATCGACATCAGCAATATTATCTTTTCCGCCTAACAGATCAATAACCTTTGTTGCTAAAGAACCTTCTTTTACATTCGCTGTTCCTTCTGAAGATTCATCTTCATTATCAATATAGTTACCAGCACGTCCTGGCGTTGGTAAATTGAATTTTTTAATTAAGAAATTAAATACTGTAAAGTTTAAACCAAAGAATATCACTGATACAACAACAAAGTTAATTAAGTCTCTTGTTAATCCTGCATTAATCATCATTGGTGTACGTGTAAGTAACTCAATAAAACCAAAAGCATGAACACGTAAGTGAATCAAATCCGCTAACGCAAATCCAAGTCCTGTTATAACTGCATATACAACATATAATACTGGTGCAATGAACATGAACATAAATTCAATTGGTTCCGTTACACCTGTTAAAAATACTGCTAATGCTGCAGATAAGAACATTGGTTTATATTTTGCACGTTTATCTTTATCGACATTACGGAACATCGCAAATGCGATACCAATTAATGATGCAGTTGAACCGATAACTTGTCCAGCTTTGAAACGAGCTGGCACAACATTATTTAATAAATCGTGATATGCTTTTGTATCCCCTTTTGCTAACAAGTTATTTAAATCAGTAATCCATGCAAGCCATAATGGATCTTGTCCTGCAACAACCTGACCAACTTTTGCTCCAGTTAACATCGTATATGTTCCGCCAAGCTCCGTATAGTTCATCGGAATCGTTAACATATGATGTAATCCAAATGGTAATAATAAACGCTCTAATGTCCCATATACGAACGGCGCAACAACTGGCGCACTATCTTTTGATGCTGCAATCCAACGACCGAATTCATTTAATCCGCTTTGGATAAATGGCCATAAAAGTGATAACACAATCGCAGTAACTGTAGACCATACAATTACAACAAATGGTACAAATCGTTTTCCGTTAAAGAACGCTAATGCCTGTGGTAATTTATTATAATTATAGTATTTGTTATATAAAGTAGCTCCTAAGAACCCTGTAATAATCCCTACGAAAACTCCCATGTTCAGTGCTGGTGCACCAAGTACTGAAGTGAAATAATCTTTAACAACTAAATCACCCGCTAATAATGAAGAAACTTTTGCTTTTGAATCCGCTAACATTGCAACGTTTACACCAAATATAGCTCCTGTAATTCGATTTGTTAAGATGAATGCCAATAGTGCTGCAAATGCACCGCCTGCACGATCCTTCGCCCAAGATCCCCCGATTGCTACTGCAAATAAAATATGTAGATTTGTAATAATTGCCCAACCGATGTCTTCCATTACTCTAGCAATCGTATGTACTGCATTTATATCCCCAGCAGACATACCGATTAGTTTACCAATTGAAATCATTAAACCAGCTGCTGGCATAACTGCTACAACAACTAGCAATGCTTTCCCGAACTTTTGCCAAAAATCAAAAGACGTAATTTTCATCTCTTTCTTCCTCCCTCTTATTTATAGCATCCCTAATGGATATAGATTATAATTGCTTCTCTTTTTATGAAAACGATTCCCTCTTTTAACGCAAACGTTTTCATAAATCTATTTTAATAAAAGCGTTTTCACATTGCAATAAAAATTTGTATTTTTTCATAAAAAAAAGATGCTACGAGAGCATCCTTTTCTTATGAAATACGATAAACCCTTGTTTCATAAGGTTTCAACGTAATTGTATTACTTGTTTCATGTTCTAATACTTCATAGTTATTTAAAAGCAAACGTTTGCATTCTAGTGCGAATACACTCTCATTGTACACAGCTTTCTCGTTCGAGATATTGCTAATAACAATCACTTTTTCATCATGTAACGTACGTGTATACGCATAAATTTGCGGATCATCTTCTAAAAGTAAATCATATGTGCCATAAGTAAATACAGCATTCTCTTTTTTCAGCGCGATCATTTTCTTATAGAAATTTAAAATAGAATCTGCTTCTTCTTGCTGCTTTTGAACATTAATTTCTTTATAATTTGGATTCATTCCAAACCACGGCGTACCTGTTGTAAAACCAGCATTTTCTTCATTATTCCATTGCATCGGTGTACGTGAATTATCACGGCAAGATGCCCAGATAATTTCCATCATCTCTTGATGTGATACGCCTTCTGCAATTTTTTGACGATATAAGTTTTTAATTGCTACGTCATCATAATCTTCAATATTTGGGAACTGAACATTTGTCATACCGATTTCTTGCCCTTGATAAATAAACGGTGTTCCTTGCATAAAGAAATACATTGCTCCTAAAGCCGTTGCACTTTCACGCCAATACTGTTGATCATCTCCCCACGTAGAAACAATACGTGGTTTATCATGATTCTCAATATACAGCGCATTCCATCCCTTATTTTCTAATCCTTTTTGCCACTTTGTTAGCACCTTTTTCAGTTCTACCACATCAAGTTCTTTTTTCTTCTCTGCATCCCATAAACTTAAATGTTCAAACTGAAACACCATATTGAATTTACCATTCTCTTCTCCAACCCAAAGATCAGCATCTTCAATTTTGACACCATTGGCTTCCCCAACAGTCATAATATCGTATTTAGAGAATGTGTTATCTTTTAACTCTTCTAATAATGGCTGAATACCATCCACATTCATATGTTTATCGAAAGAAGGTACATACGTTAAGCCCTCTGGATTTGGCATGTCTTTTAATCCATCTTCCTTCTTGATATGACTAATTGCATCAACACGGAAGCCATCAATTCCTTTATCTAGCCACCAATTCACTGTATCATATAAAGCTTCACGAACCTCTGTATTCTCCCAGTTTAAATCCGGTTGTTTACGTGAGAATAAATGTAGGAAATATTGATCTGTCATTTCATCATATTTCCAAGCAGAACCGTTAAAAATACTTTCCCAGTTATTTGGCTCTTTTCCATTCTCACCATCACGCCAAATATACCAATCACGTTTTGGATTATCTTTAGACGAACGCGATTCAATAAACCAAGGATGTTCATCACTCGTATGATTAATAACTAAATCAATAATTAGCTTCATACCACGCTTATGCACTTCATCTAGCAGTTCATCAAAATCAGCCATTGTACCAAATTCATCCATAATATCTTGATAATCACTGATATCATAACCATTATCATCATTAGGTGATTTATACATTGGACAAATCCAAATTACATCTATACCTAAATCCTTTAAATAATCAAGCTTTGCAATAATACCTTGTAAATCTCCAATACCATCACCATTGGAATCCATAAAGCTACGAGGATAAATTTGATAAGCGACAGCTTCTTTCCACCATGTTTTATTCATAATAATTCTCTCCTTTTGCATCCTTCATAAATTTATGCAAACGTTTTCGTAACACTATCATAACAAAATATGGAGAGTTTGTAACGGGAATTTTTATCTTATTATTAAATATCTACTTTTCTTTAAGAAACATCCCCCTATTTAATTACCTTACATATATGATGCTCAAACCCGTTAGATTTTTTTCACTACTTCTTATCATTACTAAAATGGCAAATAAAAAATCACCCAATTTATGCCCGGGTTCTCCGTAACATGTTGGATGACTAAAGTTTACTTTTTTATTTCTAATGATTTCCCTTAATAATACCCTCGCTATTATAAATTAATTATATGTCTTATCATTTTCATTTAATGACTGTAATTTAATATTTGGTGCTTTATTTTTCACTATGCTTTCACCTGAAGCAATCGGAATTTGAAATTCAAATTGCTTTGTTTCATGTCGCTGTAAATAGATAGGTGTCGGTACTTGATAGCTCTGCAAATTCTGATTTGCACCTTGATATAAAACAAGCTGTAGTGCTTGTGACTGATTGTGATAATTTTTTAAAGTGACGACGCAATTTTGTTCAAAATTATCTCCCTTTTTCTTCATCGTACATTGGCTATCCTCTTTTTTGTATTCAATTGCTTCCAGTCCTTTTTTGCCTGCGTAGTACCATGTTTTATCAAGAATTTGAAGCGTTTTATTTAAAGTAAATGGCATTGTTATAATGAGAACACTTATACACGCTACTTTTATTTTATTTAACTTTTTCAACCAGTTAGAATCCTTCTTTTCTAACCATTTCATAAGAAATAGCAAAGAGATTACTTGTAATACAAAAGAAAAGATCCATATATTCGAAACTTTATAGCCCATATAAATATATGTATCTACTGGAATCCCATACGCGTGAAATAATTTTTCTCCAATTAATTCCTTATCATTTGGCATTTTTATTAATAGCAATACTCCGATACTGTAAAAAATAGCTACTAATCGATCATATTCAATGCGAATCATTTTTTCTCCCTTTCCCTTTGTTTTTTATTATCGATTTTAGCTAGTATTATCGGAATATACAATCTCTTTATAGTAAATAACATAAAAAAGTTCCTTATAAATATATAAAGAACCTTATTAATATACAATATGAATAAGAGAATTGATATGTATATTAATCCACTTTAATTTTTCGACATCTAAGTTGCTGCTATGCAGAATACAACATGACCTACACTCGTTCGCTCTCTCTGTTTTTACTTCGCATGTAGCAGAAAAAGGCACTGACCGCTTCTATGCATGGCCAGATGCTCTTGTCCGCCTAAAAAGAAAGGGGTTTTTATATACATCCATTTTCATTTTTCGACATCTAAGTTGCTGCTATGCAGAATACAACATGACCTGCACTCGTTTGCTCTTTCTGTCTTTATACTTCGCATGTGGCAGAAAAAGGCCCTAACCGCTTCTATGCATGGCCAGATGCTCTTGTCCGCCTAAAAAGAAAGGGGTTTTTATATACATCCATTTTCATTTTTCGATATCTAAGTTACTGCTATGCAGAATACAACATGACCTACACTCGTTCGCTCTCTCTGTCTTTACTTCGCATGTGGCAGAAAAAGGCCCTAACCGCTTCTATGCATGGCCAGATGCTCTTGTCCATCTAAAAAGAAAAAGGTTTATATTTCGTTTTTTAATTGATATATATAACATTGTCCCAGTGTAACAATGCTTTCCCTTATCTAATATTTATTATGAAGTTTTCACATCGAAATTTCCTCGAAATAAGTTGGGTCATGTATGATAATTTTTTTACTTGAAACCGTAACAATGCTTTCATTCTTTAACTGTTTTAACACACCGCTAACCGTCTCCCGAGACGTTCCCGATATTTTGGAAATTTCGATTGTTGTGAGCGGACATGCAATTACAATCCCTTCCCCATCCTGCTCTCCTAGATCATTCATTAAATAATTTAATGTCTGAATGACGCGGTCCTGCGCATTTGGGATCGTAATATTTTGCACACGATTTTCGTTAATTTTTAATATCGAGGATAACTGCTGAACAACGTACATTAATTGTGTCCGACTTGCTTTTACCATATCCTCAAAAATCACTGTAGGAATATAATACACATCCACATCTGTCATTGCTTCCGCCGTATAATTATAACTCTTATCTGTAAACATACCGCCATAAGGAAAAATAGAATATCGCTTTACATAGTCCTCATATATTAAATTTCCACTTTGATTCACCCGCTCTAACTTCACAAAACCATCTAACATAAGGTAAATTCTTTCTCTTGAATCACCTTCTAAAAATAAAAATTGACCTTTCTTATAAGTTCGCCAATAAACAAACTCTGTTAAGCCTTTCAATTTTTTTTCTGTTAAATGAGCAAATAATTCAAACTGCTTCAGATCTTTAACTACGTTTCGTCTATTCATCAAACTCCCTCTTTCTTGCTATATGTCGGAGTGAAGCATCAAGAAAGCGTATTCAATACTATTATTTTACCATACTTAACATAGTAAACTTTCTCCTGCCATGAATACTTTATGAACATTTTTTTACAAAAAATACCAATAAATAAAAAGAATGAAGTTGATCACTTCATTCTTTTTACAATTCGCTATGTTTATACACAAACACATGCATCCTGCTTAGAAATAATAGTACCTGCTTTTTCTTCTAATGCTTCATATACCTTTTCTAAAGAAGTAATAATTGTTTTTCGTTTTGGATCTGCATTAGCAAAACTAATAGCAGCTTCAATTTTTGGGAGCATACTTCCCGCTGCAAATTGATGTTCCTGTATATATTCTTCTAATTCATCAACTGTAACAGCCTCTAATCTCTTTTGATTAGGCTGATTAAAATTCACATAAACATAATCAACTGCAGTTAAAATAACAAGTGTATCAGCATCTACTAATTCAGCTAACTTTTGAGCAGCAAAGTCCTTATCGATAACAGCTTCAGTTCCTTTTAATCCTTCTTCAGAGTCAATTACCGGAATTCCACCACCCCCAACAGCGATTACTATATTTCCTCCCTCCACTAATGAATTGATTACTTTATGTTCATGAATACTCACAGGCTTTGGTGATGGAACAACCCGTCTCCATCCTCTTCCTGCATCCTCTTTAAATACAGCTTTCGTTTCTTCCATTAACCTTCTTGCTTCTTCTTCTGTATAAAAAGGACCAATTGGTTTTGTTGGATTTTTAAATGCCTCATCCTGTTCATCCACGACAACACGTGTTATAACCGTTGCTACCTCTTTTTTTATGCTTCGCTTTTTCAAAGCCTTTTCGATTGCATTTTCCATCCAATATCCAATCATTCCTTGGCTCATTGCACCACAAGTATCTAACGGCATTGCCGGTGTTTTTTCTGTTTCCGCTGCTTTTTGTTGTAATAAAATATTACCTACTTGTGGACCATTCCCGTGTGCAATAACAATATCCACATCATTTTCCATAATTTTAACAAGTTGTTCCGCTGTTCTTTCTAACGCTTCTTGCTGCGCCCCAGCAGTGGCATTTCCAGATTGTATAGCATTTCCTCCTAGTGCAACTACGATTTTTCTACGTGTCATATTTCAACCCTCCAATTGATTGCATTTTCACAAATTTTTATAAAGTGATACTTCCTGTAATTAATCCGTAAATCGCAAAGAATGCTAAGGCACCAATCGCTACAGAAGATGCCAGTTCCACACGAGTAAATATTTGTTTTGGATTCGTTTGCTTTTGAACATTGTAAAAGATGAAAATACCTGGTGCATATAACGTCATTGTTAGTACTAAGTAGTCTAAACCAGCTGCATAAACTAACCAAATTCCATAAATACTTGCTACCAAACCAATGATTATATTTTTTGTTCGATCTTTTTCTTCAGATTGTAAACTATACTTAAATTGATAGAATGCTGACAAAGCATACGGAATTAAAATAGCAGAGGAAGCGAGAGAAAATGCAAAATGATATGCTTGATCTGAAACAACAAATGTTAATAAGAAAACTTGAATTAAACCATTTGTTATCCATAATGAATTTACAGGAGCTTTGTTTTTATTTTCTTTCGCAAACCACTTTGGAAATACTCCGTCTTTAGCAGCTAAATACGGAATCTCAGATGCGAGTAAAGTCCATCCTAGCCAAGCACCTAATACAGAAATTACTAAACCTAAGTTAATAAAAATAGCGCCCCATTTTCCAACAACGCTTTCAAATAAATACGCCATAGATGGATTTTTTAAATTAGCAACATCAGCTTGTTGCATAAGGCCAAGAGATAGTAATGTAAGTAGGATATAAATGATGAGTGTGCCGATTAATCCAATGACAGTTGCTTTCCCAACATCACTTCTGCTTTTTGCACGACTTGATAGAACAACTGCCCCTTCTACACCAATAAATACCCAAAGAGTTACAAGCATTGTACTCTTCACTTGACTACCTACCGCTGCCCAAGAAAAGGAACCAGCTTGTCCCCAAAATCCATCTAAGAAAATATCAATATGAAAAGCAAAGATTCCTACAACAATAAAGACAAATACAGGCACTAACTTTGCAATTGTAGTTACTAAATTTACAAGTGCTGCTGATTGTACACCGCGTAAAATTAACATGTGAACACACCATAGTAATACGCTCGCTCCAATAATCGATGCTATATTTTGTCCACCTTCAAAAACTGGGAAGAAATAACCTAATGAAGAAAATAGCAACGTACCGTAAGCTACATTCCCAAGCCAAGCAGATAACCAATATCCCCACGCACTATTAAACCCCATAAAATTACCAAATCCTGCTTTTGCATAACTAAAAATACCACCATCTAAATCTGGTCTTTTTACAGTTAAATTTTGAAATGATAATCCAAGAGCAATCATTCCAATTCCCGTTATAACCCAACCGATAATAATAGCCCCGGCACCAGCACCTTTTGCCATATCACCTGCTAAGTTAAATGCGCCACCACCGATCATAGATCCAACTACAAGGGCTGTTAAAGTAAGTAATCCTAATTTCTTTTCTTCACCCATTACACTCACCTCTCTTTAATTGCAATAAGAATAAAACAACAATAGTGAATGATAGTGTCTAAAGGAGGAGAAAGAAGGAGGATTTCCCCCTTCTTTATTCCATATTTCCTAAAGTAGCTGCCATAACTGCTTTAATTGTATGCATTCTGTTTTCCGCTTGATCAAATACTTTTGAATGCTTACTGCGGAATACTTCGTCAGTTACCTCCATTTCTTTTAATCCATATTTTTCATATATGTCTTCTCCGTACGCTGTTTCCACATCATGGAATGCAGGTAAACAATGTAAGAACATCACATTTTCATTTCCAGTCTTTTTAATCATTTCCATATTTACTTGATAAGGTGTTAGCTGTTCAATACGTTCAGCAAATTTATCTTCTTCTCCCATTGATACCCATACATCTGTATAAATTACGTCTGCACCGGCAACAGCTTCGTCTACATTACTTGTTACCATGACTTGATCATTATATTTTTTAGCTGTATCGATTATTTCTTGTGCTGGGAATAATGATTCTGGCGTACAAATACATACGTTCATTCCAACAATTGCTCCGCCAACTAACAAGCTATTTGCTACGTTGTTCCGTCCGTCTCCAACGTATACAAGCTTAACATCTTTTAAACGTCCCACATGCTCTTTAATTGTTAACAAATCTGCAAGTGTTTGGGTTGGATGCCACATATCTGTTAAACCGTTCCATACCGGTACACCGGAATTTTCAGCTAAAGATTCTACTGTTGCATGAGCGAAACCACGGAACTCAATTCCGTCAAACATACGTCCTAAAACTCTTGCTGTGTCTTCAACTGATTCTTTCTTTCCAAGCTGAATATCATTTTTACCTAGGTATTCAGGATTTGCCCCTAAATCCGTACATGCCACCGTAAATGCACACCGTGTACGAGTGGAAGTTTTTTCAAATAAGAGCGCGACATTTTTTCCTTCTAAATAACGATGCGGAATACCGTTTTTCTTTTTCTCTTTTAATTCTGCTGCTAAATCTAGAAAATATAACATTTCTTCTTCTGTAAAATCTTTTTCAGCAAGAAAACTTCTTCCTTTTAAGTTTGGTTTTGTCATTAACATGATTCATCCCTACTTTCTCCGTTATTTATACTAAATATCTTTTCGAACAATTGGCATACTCATGCAACGTGGACCCCCACGACCACGGGATAATTCCGAACTTAATACTTCAATAACTTCTATACCATGTTCACGTAATAAAGCATTTGATACATAGTTGCGGTCATATGTAACAACTACTCCTGGCGCAATTGCTAATGTATTCGATCCATCATTCCATTGTTCACGAGCGGAAGCGATCACATCTCCTCCTCCGCAAGGGATAAGTACCAATTCGCTTAAGCCTAATACTTCTTTTAGAGCTTCCATTAAAGAGGTACGATGTGTAATTTTAAGAGTTTCTTCATCCTGTCCTTTTTCTAAAATATAAATGTTCATATTTCCTTTTGGTCCTTGGATAGCTGGATGAATTGTAAATTTATCATAATCAACCATTGTAAATACTGTATCTAAATGCATAAATGCTCGACATTTTGGAATTTCTATTGCTAGCACTTTCTTAATTTTACTTTGACGGCTAAATAAGTTTTTAGCTAAACGCTCAATCGCTTTAGCTGAAGTACGAGCAGATACTCCAATTGCAATTGTTTCCTCATTTAAGATGAGCTCGTCGCCGCCTTCAATTGGAAAATTATAATCACGATCTAACCAAACTGGCACATTATGACTTGCAAATCGTGGATGATGTTTAATGATATATTCCATAAACAATGATTCACGTCTCCGTGCTGGTTCTCTCATTTTGTTAATTGTTAAACCGTCACCTATACTAGCTGCTGGGTCACGAGTAAAATATAAATTTGGCATTGGATCTAAATAAAATGGATAATGATCTTCCATTAATTCATACAGGTGGGTTTTTTTACTAGTTTCAATTTCGTTTTTACGTACGCCCCCCATAATTTTCTGAACCATTTCTTCATTTGAAAAGGAAAGTAAATATTCTTTTAAAGTTTGATATGCACCATTTACGTTAGCCTGTCCTTCTTGTAAAATACGATCAACAAATTCTTCACGAAGTTTTTTATCAACTAACGCCTCAGCTGCTAGTGTTTCTAAATAAAGAACTTCAACACCCCGATTGCGTAATGTTTGCGCAAAATAATCATGTTCTTGTTGAATAATTGGTAAATATGGAATATCGTCAAATAATAATTGTTGTAAATAATCTGGCGTTAAGTTTTCCACTTCTTTACCTGGACGTTTTAATAAAACCGTTTGTAATTCCCCAATTTCTGAAGTAACATGGATCGGATGTTTCATTTGTTGTACCTCCTTTTAAATTTGGTTGTTGTCTACAAGTACATAATAAACGGTGCGTGCTTCCCTCTTTGTGTAAACGCTAACATTATCAAGTGAAATATTTCACAAGTTTTTTTGTAAAATAATATATATTTGTATTTTTATTAGGGTTTTTGCTCTATATTTTGCAAAACAGCTGTATATTACGTATATATGGTGAATATCGGATTCCCTAATTCATATGAAAACTCTAAAAAAAATCCTGTCTCTAATAAAATTAGAAACAGGATTTTCATCTACATAATTAAATTCAATCTTTCTTCCAAAATCTTCCTATCTGACTGTGACCGAGAAATTACGAGGCATGTATCATTTCCACATATACATCCTACTTTTTCTTTCCAATCTAAGGAATCTAATAAGGCACCAATAACATGGGCATTACCAGGTAACGTTTTAATAACCGTTAGTTGATCTACATAATCAACCTTTACGACAACTTCTCTTAATTTTTTCTTTAACTTCATATCAGTTTGTAAATTATCTTCTGAGAAAACCTTATATATAGTTAATCCATTTGAAGAAGTTACCTTTATTAAGTTTAATTCACGAATATCGCGCGAAATAGTAGCCTGCGTCACTAATATGCCTTGTTCTGCCAACAATTCTACTAATCTCTCTTGCGTATCTATTTCATACTCTTCCACCAATTGTTTAATTAGCCGTTGTCTTTTTTCTTTTTTCATAAAAGACACCCCTTCTAATATTATAACTCTATTATATCTTGGTATAATTTTTATTCGAAAGAGACAACGGGAAATGTTGCGGAAACGTTCATAGTTTTATAGGAATCCCTTCCATCATCTATGCAACTATCCTTATTACATTATTCCCACTACTTAACCGCATCATGTGGAACTTCCAACAGCGTGGGTTCTTCATTCCCCAACTATCCTCCTTATCTCTCTGTACCTTGAGTTTGGAGATCTTACCACATACGGGATAAAGTAAAAAAGGCACCCAAAAATATTTTTGGGGATACCTTTTTTACTTTCATTATTGTTGTCTTTTCTTACCTAATACGAGTAAACCAAAACTCATCATTACAAGAGCTGCCCCCATATATGGTTCCAGAGGAGTTCTCTGTCCCGTTTTTGGGAGTTCTTTTTGTGATTGAGCTGAATCCATAGTTTCAGATTTTCCTGGTTTTGTTACTCTTGAACTTTCTTGGTTTGTCTTATCCTGGCTCTCTGAACTTGTTGTTCCTGGATTTTTTGGTTTCATTATCTCTGCGTTTTCTAGTTCTGTCTTACCTAGGTTCCCTGAATTCGTCGTTTCTGGTTTCTCTGGTTCCATCATTTCTGATTTCCCCGGTTCCGTTGTTTCTGGTTTCTCTAGTTCCGTCGTTTCTGATTTCTCCGGTTCCGTTGTTTCTGGTTTCTCTAGTTCCGTCGTTTCTGATTTTTCCGGTTCCGTTGTTCCTGATTTTCCTGGTTCCGTTGTTTCTGATTTTCCCGGTTCCGTTGTTCCTGGTTTCTCCGGTTCCGTCGTTCCTGGTTTCTCTGGTTCCGTCGTTCCTGGTTTCTCTGGTTCCGTCGTTCCTGGTTTCTCTGGTTCCGTCGTTCCTGGTTTCTCTGGTTCCGTCGTTCCTGGTTTCTCTGGTTCCGTCGTTCCTGGTTTCTCTGGTTCCGTCGTTCCTGGTTTCTCTG
>NZ_JBIWHY010000009.1:116444-210376 GCF_044764345.1 Bacillus sp. NPDC094106
TCTGGAACCTTTGGAGATAGTTTATTTGAAATTTCTAGCTGCATTGGGTTTATCATACCTTTTTCAATTTCAAATGAAATTGGCTCTGCTAATTTTTCATATCCTTCAGGTGCTAGTTTTTCATAAATTTTATATGATCCAGGCGCTAAGGCTTGGTCAGATGAGAAGCCATTCTTGTCTGTTTTAAGTATCGCTACAACCTCATCCCTCTCATTTCGAATTTCAAACTCCGCACCTTCTAATCCCTTGTTTGTATCATCAGCATCTACTTTGTGAATCTTTATTACTCCATCCTGAGGGGATTCTGGTGGTTTAACAGTTACTTTATTGGAAATCAATGCTTCACTATCAAAAAATAATACTGCCTTATTAGGGATTTTTTGGTCAACATAAGCTGTTAAATCCGCTTCTGCTTTAATCTTTGCAGTTATATCTAAAGAAATTGTTTGATCTTGATACGCTTTAAAATCAAAATCCTTATTTAATATAAACGTTACTTCACTATTTTGCTTATCTATTGTTAGCTTTCCTTTAGAAGTAATATCTTGGCCATTTTGATCATTTACTTTTGCATCGATAATTTCTAAGACATCTTCTAAATTATCACTTATCTCCATTGACTCATAATTAGGTGCGTCTGTTGGTATATGTGTACGAACCTGATAATGAATAGATTGATTCATTTGTGATAATTGCTGAGTATCTACAAGATTACCATTCTCATCAACAATACTTTTTTCAATAGACGGTGGTTCATTCTCACCCGAACCAGTTCCCCCACCATTATTTACAATAACTTTTTCCGTCTTTTCTTCAGTCTCTATATTTTTTCCTTCTAGTTTAATTGTATTTTTATGAGGTTTTAAAGCTGGATTCGTTACTTTCGTTTTATAGCTCAAAATATAACCTTTTGATGTATCTGGAAGCTCAATTGTAAATCCAGATTTCGTTGCTAGAATGTTAATTTTTGATAAATCAGCAGGCTTTATATCTTTTGGTGCATATCCATCCTCAAACACTGCTTCTTGTAATACAATACTTTCTGGAATCAATTCATGACCAGGCCCTAATTCATCACTTATCTTAGGTTCTTTCATTTCTGTACCAGTTGCATTCACATATACATTCCAGTCTGCAACCGTTCCATCTTCATTATAGTAACCCCACTTTATTAAGTTATCTGTATTGTGACTTACGGGAGGTCTTTCTGTTGTATTGCTCACACTAACATGCTTATTTACAACTTCCCCATTTACTTTAAATTCTAATGGAATCTCTTTTACACCATCGTAACTTTCAAGTGCAAAATAATATTCTAAGAATAAAGAACCTTTTATATTGTTCTTCCCATTTACATAATCGCTCATTGTACATGTAAGTGATCCATTTCTCAGCTCACATGTTCCAGCTGTTTGGTTTCCTGCAGCTTTCAAATCAAATTTTGTATTATACATATTAAATTCTTTTGGCATATCAATTATGAATTGATCACCAGCGCTTATTTTTTCCTTCGCTGACCATTCCACATCTACTCTCATACGATCTGTGGCATTATATGGTTCACCGGTTGTTCCATCTGCGCGAGAAATGTTAATTGCATCCACAACATCTATCATAGCGGCTTGAACAACTGAAACTCCTATATTCATCATAGAAAATGATACTAAAAATATTAATGGAATTATTGAAACATACCTTCTGATACTCTTTCTCTTCATAACTATCCCCTTATATATGAATTTTCGTATAAAAAAATCGTCTGGTTGCAGTAAAAAGTGCAACCAGACGATCTTAGTAATTATCATTACCTTAGACTCTAAGCTTTGCGGCCTATCCTTTCAGATAGTGTGCTAAAAAATACATTTTCCTATTTATTTGTTTCATTTCTCTCTTTAGTCAAATTTTAAACTTATCTACTATATTTTTTACCCAAACAATTTGAATAACATTATATACAAACCGACATAACCCCCCTCTTTTTAGGTGGGAGAGAGAGCATCTGGCCATGCATAGAAGCGGTCAGAGCTTGTTTCTGCCACATGCGAAGTAAAAATAGAAAGAGCATACAAGTGTAGGTTACTTTTTATTTTGCATCGCAGGGATGTAGATGTCGAAAAATTAAAATGGATTTATATAGCTCATATATTAATCATGGAAAATAAAACCAAAAATAATGAATATATCAAAACATACCTTTTAGCACTCTTGTCCCGCATAATCCTTCCAAAAATAAAAAAAGATCGTCTGGTTGCAGTAAAAAGTGCAACCAGACGATCTTAGTAATTATTATTACCTTAGACTCTAAGCTTTGCGGCCTATTCTTTCAAATAGTGTGCTAAAAAATACATTTCTTATTTATTTGTCACATTTTCCTCTTTAGATAAATATTACCATAACATTCAGGCGAGTATAATGCAATATCTAGATATATTGTTTAATTTTTCTGAATACAGAAAATAAAAATAATACATTCTTATAAACAAAATTATAAAGTTAAATACACCTCTATATTTTTATAATTTAATTTTAAAATTTCGCTAAAAATAAAACAAAACTTCCATAAGCGGGAGTTTTCTTCATCCTCCACCGATGGTTAACCTTCACCAATCGGGTTTTTACGAGCAGTTATCCCCTCACCTATCTTCCTCATTTCTCTCTAAATCTTGAGGTGGGGTTCTTACTGCCCGTTAATACGAGATAATCTAACCTTCCCATTACTTTTTATGTCAATATATCTACCAGTTAAACACTCCTAATATAGCTTTTTCATATACTAATAAAAAACTATTATATAAGAAAGGGGCTATATGTTGAATTCAACAAAACTAACAGGGCGTATCGTAATCCCGTCAAATCCGGAATACGATATAGCTCGTACAAACTTAAACTTAAGTATTCCAAAACTTCCTTGCGTAATTGTTTTTTGCCAAAATAAACAAGATGTATGTAATGCTCTAAAATGGGCACGCGAACGTCATGTGCCATTTCGAGTACGAAGTGGTCGTCATAGCTACGAAAACTTTTCCCTTCTAAACCACGGACTTATTATTGATGTAAGTGAGATGAATCAAATTATCATTCACCCTGACTGCTTAACAGCGACTATTGAGGCTGGCGCTAATCTTGGTACTGTGTATGAAGAACTGTGGAACTATGGTGTTACACTACCTGCTGGAACAAGCGCTAGTGTGGGGCTTGTTGGTTTGACACTTGGCGGTGGAATCGGCATGCTATCACGTTTATTTGGTTTAACATGTGATCAATTATTAGGGATCGAAATGGTACAAGCATCTGGAAAAAAAGGGGCAAAAATTATTCATGCTAGTGAAACGGAGAACCCTAATTTATTTTGGGCATGCCGTGGAGGTGGAGGTGGAAACTTTGGTATTGTTACCTCATTAACATTTCGTCTCCATCCTATCAAAAATGTCTCGATTTTCTCAATTACTTGGAAATGGAAAGACTTTATTACAGCATTTCAAGCTTGGCAAAACTGGGCACCCTATACAGATGAACGACTTACTTCATCTATTGAATTATTTTCTAAACAACGAAATAAAATTGAAGTACAAGGTGAATTTGTCGGTCCCCCCTCTGAACTTTTTTCTTTATTAACTCCTATGCTACAAGCCGGAACCCCTTCTCTTTTCATTGATGAAGTCCCTTATATAAAAGCTGTTCAGTTCTTTAATGGCGGTAATATCCCAGAAAAATTCAAACGCTCTGGTTCTTATGTGTATAACCCAATTCCGCTTAAAGGAATCCAAATTTTAAAGCACTATCTCAGCCATGCCCCAAATTCTTCAGCTAGCGTTTGGCATCAATCACTTGTGGGAGCCGTAGAAGACATCGCTCCAAGTGAAACGGCTTACTTCCATCGTAAAGCAATTATTGCTCAAGAATACCTTTCATCTTGGAAATGCGATGATGAAGAGCAAATAAATGTACAATGGATTAAAAATTTACGAAACGCCATGTCCCCTTATACATTAGGAGACTACGTCAATTGGCCTGACATTGATATTAAAAATTGGCAGAACACGTACTATGGCTCAAACTTTCCAAAGTTACGTAAAGTAAAAACAATATACGATCCTTGTAATGTATTTCATTTCCCTCAAAGTATCCCTCCTTTTCACATATAAAAAGGAAGAACATAAGATTGTTCTTCCCTTTTTATACCATAAACCGTTCAATTGTTTGTTTTAACTCTGTTGCTTGATTCTCTAATTCTTTTAATAGTTGATCAATTGCTACCATATTCTCAGATTGCTGCATCGTTACACGCGCCACTTCCTGCGAACCCGCTGATGTCTCCTCAGCAATTGCTGCCACTTCTTTTGTTTGCGCACCAGTTTGATGAATATGATTCACTTGTTCGTTCATATAACTACTAATCTTTTGAGTCGCATCTGCTACTTCCATAATGCTTGATGACATTTCTTTTAAAATTAACTCTGTTGCTTCACCACGCTTGGCTTCCTCTTTTGCAGTGTTCACTTGTTCTGTCATTTGTAACGCCACTTGTTGTACTTCATTTTGCATATCACAAAGTAATTGTGATATATTTCGCGCTGAGTTATCACTCTCATCAGCAAGTTTTCGAACCTCTTCTGCCACAACTGCAAAGCCTCTGCCATGTTCTCCGGCACGCGCCGCTTCAATTGATGCATTTAGTGCTAGTAAATTGGTTTGACTTGCAATTTCGCTTACTACAGAAACAATATGTTCTACTTGTTTCATCCGCTCTTCTAATTTCTGTACATTTTGCATAGATTGTTCATTTTCTTTTGCTAATGTTTGGATACCTTGAATAAGCGAAACAAATACACGAGTACTCTCCCCCAACGCTTGTACCATTTCTGAAGACAATTGATCAGATTGTTTCGCTTTTTCTTCCACTTCACTAGCAATAGAAGTTGTTGTATCAACAGTAGAAACAATCGTTTGAATGGATGCTGCTGATTGCTCTGCACCTGAAGAAATTTCAGTTAGTGTCTCCGATACAACTTGTGCCTGCTTCGTTGCTTCACTTGTTTGTTTTCTAATTTGTTGCACTTGCGTATTTGTATGTGAGAACGTGGTATCAATATTTTTTACCATTGCTCGTAAATTTCCTAACATCATATTAAATGCAACACTTAAAGACCTAATTTCATCGTCTGTTTTCCGTAATGGCACATTTTCACGAATGTCACCCTCAGCAGCCTTATGTGCCGCTTCCTCAAGTCTATGAAGAGGCTTGATTAAAAAAATTGCTGCAAAATATGCTAAGATTCCTGACCATATTACTCCTAACAGCATAACAACGATATTATAAACGGTTTGGCTTACATAGCCTTGAAAATAATCATACATCACATAAATAAAAAATAAACTTGTCGAATAAGTAATTAAAGCTAAGATTGTCGTAAATAGCATAAGCTGCATACGTAAACCAAAGGAAAACGTTTTCTTTTCTTTTTCCATGTTCTCATTCCTCCCCCTTTAAACCCTATAAATACTACCTATATATTATTATCCATATTTTCACTATAGAAAGATATAAAGATTTCTAAAATATTTTACAACTCAATAGACTCACAATTAAAAACAAAAGAAATATAACGAACCTACAAGACAAAATTCACTACACAATATCTAAACTCATAAAAAAATAGAGGATTCTGACAATTTATGACTAATAACAGAAATAAGGGTCTACATTTGTAAAATCTATTTTCGACTGGGGGTTTTGTATGATTCAAGTCCACAATCTAGTAAAATCATTTGGTTCATTAGACGTTTTAAAAGGTATTAATTTAGAAGTAAAAGAAAAAGAAGTTGTTGTTTTAATTGGTGCCAGCGGTTCTGGTAAAAGCACTTTACTCCGCTGTCTTAACTTTTTAGAAATGTACGATGAAGGTGAAATTCGCTTACAAGGGGAATTGATTAATCCAAAACGCACAGATTTAAACAAAGTCCGCGAAAATGTTGGAATGGTCTTTCAACATTTCAACCTCTTTCCTCATATGACCTCATTAGAAAACATCGTAGAAGCACCTATTCATGTAAAAAAAATGGACAAAACAAAAGCCAAAGAAATTGGAAACAACCTACTACAAAAGGTTGGATTACAAGACAAAGCAAACGTCACGCCACACCTCTTATCTGGTGGCCAAAAGCAACGCGTTGCAATTGCACGTGCGCTTGCAATGAATCCGAAAATCATGTTATTTGACGAGCCTACTTCAGCACTTGATCCTGAACTTGTTGGGGAAGTATTACAAGTTATGAAGGAACTCGCTGGTGAAGGCATGACAATGGTAATCGTTACCCATGAAATGAGCTTTGCACGAGATGTAGCAGACCGAGTCATCTTTATGGACAACGGGCAGATTGTAGAAGACGCTCCACCAGAACAATTTTTTTCTGCCCCATCAAACGAACGTGCAAAACAGTTTTTACGAAACGTTTTATAATACGATCTTATGTCAACTCATGCGGGTCAGTTAACCACCCTATCTATAGGAAATTCCCATATTTGAAGCTGCCCGTATGTACAGGATAAATATATAGGAGGGGTTTTATGAGAAAGAAATTATTAACTGTTGTTGCAGCAATTACACTATGCATGTCTTTCATACTTGGAGCCTGTAGTAAGGAAAGTAGTACGACTTCGACAAATGGTGAGAAAGAGTTCCGCTATGCAATGAGTGGATTATATAAACCATTTAACTATAAAGAAAATGATGGAAAACTTGTAGGTTTTGATGTTGAGATTGGCGAAGCTCTTGCAAAAAAAATGGGAATGAAACCCGTCCCAGTTACAAATCCTTGGGAAACATTAATTCAAGGTCTTAAAGCAAAAAAATATGACGTCATATTAGGAAGTATGGCGATTACAGAAGAACGATTAAAAGCTGTAAGTTTTACAAATCCATACTATCGCTCTGGCGCACAAATCTTTGTTTCGAAAAAGAACAATTCTATCTCTTCACCAGAAGACTTAAAAGGAAAAAAAATAGGTGTCGTAAAAGCAAGTACATTTAAGGAACTTGTTACAAAATATACGGATCAGATTACGGAATATGATAGTGACATTACTGCACTTATGGATTTAGAACCTGGCCGGGTAGATGCAGTAATTACTGATCAAATGGTTGGTCTTCGTATGATAAAAGAAGGAAAATCCAATATAAAAGAAGCTGGAAAGCCGTTAAATCTTGATGAAATGGGAATCGCTATTCGTAAAGATGATAAAGACATGGTGAAAAAGGTTAATAAAGCATTAGATGAAATTATTAAAGATGGTACTTATGAAAAGATTAGTAAGAAATGGTTTGGTCGCAATATTCTTGGGGAAGAAGCAAAAACAAAATAAAATATTCTCTCCTAACTAAGGCAGTCAAAAACATGTTTAATAAGCAAGCGATGCCCCACATAAGCTGTGGGGCATTTGTATCCATCTTAAAACTCAACTAATATGAGGTGAAACGAATGATTGAAATTTTTATCTCTACCTATCCTACACTTCTAAAAGCTGTTGTCATAACATTACAATTAACCCTAACTTCTTTGCTACTCGGTTCCTTAATTGGTCTATTATTTGCTTTCTTTCGTATTTCGAACAATAAAATCTTAAATAGCATTGCCCACGTTTATATTGCTGTGATCCGCGGCACACCTTTAATCGTACAAATTGCCATTCTCTACTTCGGCATTACTTCTGTCGTTGTCTTTACACCTTTTTGGGCGGGAGCAATTGCTTTAGCTATTCATAACGGTGCATATATTACAGAAATTTTCCGCGGGTCTATTCAATCCGTCGATCGCGGACAATTAGAGGCTGCTCGTTCCTTAGGAATGTCGTATCCACTAGCTATGCGTCGTATTATTTTACCACAAGCATTCCGTCTTTCTATCCCTCCCCTAGGAAATCAATTTATTATTGGATTGAAAGATTCTTCACTTGTTGCCTATGTTGGTATGTCAGAATTGTGGGGATCAGGTTTATCAATAGCTGCGGGTAATTTCCAGCAATTAGAGACATATATTGTCGTAGGTATCTACTATCTTGCGCTTGTTCTATTATTTACTTATCTTGTTAATCTCTTAGAAAAAAGACTTGGACGTAAACAAAGTAACTCTGTGCAAGTTCATAACAAGAAAGAAAAGGCAGTCTCATTATAAAGTGAAGCTTTAATCAGCGGGGTTTTCTTCATCCCCACTGATTATTAGCCTTTTACGGGTAGTATTACTACCCGTAAATAGCGGGATAAAAAAAAGCAAGCTACCATCAAAGTAGCTTGCTTTTTTGAATGTTTCTAATTCATCTATCCACAATCATGGATTTACTTTTTTAATAGGCTCTTCTTCTATATGTTCCTCACGATATGAGATATTCTCAGGGTCTAATCCATTTCCTAAAGAACCGTAGAAATGCTCTCTATGTGGATCAATTAATTCACTACCTTGATAATACACGCGAGGTGTTTTCCAAAGCGCTGCCAATGCTTTCGTCATCGGCATCTCATGATAACGTTCCGGCCACATTTCTTTAATCTTTTCTTTTACCAATGGATAGTACTTCGAACTCATAGCAGGGAACAAATGATGTTCTGTATGATATGAGAAATTGAAATGCAACACATCTACCCAGCGCGGCACTGTTACAGATAAACAGTTTGCTAACGGATCATTCACAGGAACAATTGGATTTAAACGATGGTTCGTTGCAATATATGCCATTACAATAAAGTTGGCAATTAATAATGGAATCACATACGCAAACAACCACTTTGCAGGTCCCATAATAAACAATAGACTAATCCACACTGTCCATGGCAAAAGAAGCTGAAGCCATACAGATTTTTGATTCGATGTCTTAAATTCTTTTATAAAATGAAAGAACATTCGAGTTGAATGTAATGTAAATTGAATTGTTAGTGACAGAAAACTAAAGAACGAGCGCACATGAAGCGGCAGACGATACACCCATCTTAAAAATTTACTCTTTTTGAGTTTTTCAAAGGTTGGCCATGCATCTGGATCGTGTTCTTCATGTTGCGTATGAACATGGTGCGTCGCATTATGCCACTTTCTCCAAAGCTTCGGTCCTGTAGACAATGGCAGAAATGCAATCGCCCCTAACACATCACGAAGCCAGGCTTTTCTTACAACCGTTCCGTGTAAAATTTCATGCCCTAAAAATCCAAGTGAGGCAAAACATAAACCGAGAACAATCGCAATCCCTAGATTTGCCCACACATTTAATTCGAATACACCGATCGTTACTAATCCAGCTACTGCCACAAGTAAATAAGCCAGTCCACCAAATAAACGAGTTGGAACTGGTTTAAGTGCTTTTTTTGGCAAGTGCGGTGATACACGTGCTGCATACCACCCAAACGTATGAAGCTCCTTCATCTTTTTGCCCCCTTCTTATACCGCGTTTACGCAAATTGCATACATCAATTCTTGTTTCCAGATTGATACTACTAGGTAATCCCAAAAAAGCATTTATCATAAGTAAAATATACTCACTCTATCGTCACTTATTTCCGCTTTTATTATCAATGAAAAACATTTCTCTTTTTACTCTTTATCAACCTTTCCACATGTTGAATCATATCAATAGACTTTCCACATTGTCAATAACTTTTATGACCTAGTAATAAAATGTGGTTGTATTTTCATAATGATATCTTATTTCACTAAAGAAAAAACATAGATTTTATAAGGTTTTATCCATTATATATATAAATACTTTCACATAACTCAAGCCCTTCTTTTATCAAGAAATAGCGTCTATATGAAGCAAATTAATTCTTCTTAATATTCATTCACACAAAAATTCCTTCTTAATAAAACAGGGGATAAAAATTATATCAAAATAATATTTTATTTTATATCGTTCCACTCTCTTACATTAAAAATAATCTACATAAATTTTACATAAATAGGGAAAATTAAGAGGAAAAGTGTTCTAAACTAGGAGGGCTACATGATGACAAATAATTCGTTTCCTAAACTCCCAAATCCCTACTGGATCGAATCTACTTCATTACCTACTTTTCCCAATCTATCTGAAAATATAAAAACAGAGGTCGTCATTATTGGCGCTGGCATTACAGGTATTACAACTGCTTATTTACTTGCTAAAGAGGGAAGGAAAGTTGTTTTAATCGATTCTGGAAATATTTTAAATGGAACAACTGGACATACGACTGCAAAGATCACTGCACAACACGACCTCATCTACGATGAATTAATAAATCATTTCGGCACAGAAAAGGCTCGTCTATACTATGAAGCAAACGACAAGGCCCTACAATTTATAAAAGAAACAGTGCACACACATAATATTGAGTGTGAATTTACGGAAGAAGATGCCTATTTGTATACAACGTGTACCGAGGGATTGCAGAAGTTAACAAACGAATACGAAGCCTATAAAAAACTAAATATTCCTTGTGACTACGTCGAATCCATCCCGCTTCCTATTTCAATCCAAGCTGCACTCGTTATGAAAAAACAAGCTCAGTTCCATCCTCTTCGTTATTTACAAAAGCTTGTTGAGCAATTTATTGAAATGGGCGGCACAATTTATGAGCATACAACTGCAATCGATGTTGAAAAAGGAACCTATCCACAAGTGATTACAAAAGACGGCCATCGCATCACATGTGAGTATATTGTCTCTTGTTCTCATTTCCCGTTCTATGATGCAAATAGCTTTTTCTTTGCAAGAATGTATGCAGATCGCTCTTACGTACTTGCAATAAAAGCAAAAAAAGATTATCCCGGAGGCATGTATTTAAATATTGATGACCCTAAACGTTCCTTACGATATACAACAGTAAATGGAGAAAAGCTCATTCTTGTTGGTGGAGAAAGTCATAAAACGGGACAAGGAATCAACACGATGCTTCATTATGAGGCGCTATATTCCTTTGCCGAAGAAACATTTGGAATAGATGAAATTCCTTATAGATGGTCAGCACAGGATTTAATCACTTTAGACAAACTTCCTTACATCGGACACATCAACGAAAGCAATCCAAACATATTCGTTGCAACCGGATATCGTAAATGGGGAATGACAACCGGAACTGCTGCAGCACAGCTCTTAACTACTTCTATCACAAAAATAAATAGTCCTTATAAAGAGTTATTTGCTCCATCACGATTCCATGCTGATCCAGATATGAAAACATTTGTTTCTCAAAACCTTGATGTAGCGAAGCATTTAATTGAAGGAAAACTAGAATTTGCTCTTCGTACACCAGAAGAACTCGAAAATGGTGAAGGTGCCGTTGTAAGCGTTCATGGTAAACGTGCAGGTGCGTATAAAGATGATGAAGGTAAACTACATATCGTCGATACAACCTGTACACACCTTGGCTGTGAAGTGGAATGGAATGGCGGTGATTGCACATGGGATTGCCCTTGTCATGGATCACGATTTTCAATTGATGGAGATGTAATTGAAGGACCTGCCGATGAGCCATTAAAGCGGGTTGACGGAGAATAGTATTCTGCAATTTGCAATTGACGAATACAAATTAATTTAAACAGAAAAGAGCACCGATCTATCTGTGCTCTTTTCTGCTCATTTCAAATAACAGGTCCCGAAACAAAACATTCAATTTCTCAACATCTATCCCTATTCCTTTTTCCATTCCCTTCGCGTATTCTTGATAGTACGTTATCTGCTCCTCTAAAAATTGATTTAATCCCGCGATTTTCGGACCAGCATCCAGTTCAACACCCGCCTTTTTCTTTCTAAGTAAATGTTTAATTTCATCTAAAATTCTATGTTCTAAGGATAACTCCGTGATTAAACTTTCAAACTCTACAGGTGGCAGTGTTCCTCTCTCTTCTAACCATTTGCACGCTAAAATAGGACGCAACACATAGAAATACTTTTTCAACTTCACATTCTCGCCTTGTAGAAATTCACGATAGTTCTTTGAGGCCATATGTAAGTAGTGATAAATCGTAGATTTTGGATTAAAATGATTTTCACTCATTTTCTGTAAACGTTCGGGCAAATCTGAGCTTTTAGAATAAAAGATTGGAGAGCGAATCCATTCTAATAACGCTGGATTCGATTTTGCAAATAGCTGCAGTGCTTTTTTAATATCCCAGCCACTTATATCTAACGCATCACTAATTGGATATTCCATAACATCCCGCTTCTCATCGATGGATAAATACCACTCTACCTGATGAATATAGACAAACCTAACATCATAATCGCTATCTTTCGATGGGAACCCCCATGCACGACTTCCTGATTCTACTGCAAATAAAATCTTCACATCATTCTCTTTCTCAATTCTCTCTAATTCGACTTGAATTTTGTCTCTCATATGTATCACCCTCATTTTCTGATCATTTCCCTGGAAATTCGACAACTATAATGAAAACTCTACTATATATACATCAATTAAAAAAACGACATAAAACCCCTCTCTTTAGGTGGGCGAGAGCATCTATTCATGCATAGATGCGGTCAGTGCCCTTTTCTGCCACATGCAAAGTAAAGAGTGTAGGTTACTTTTTATTCTGCATCGCAGGGATGTAGATGTCGAAAAATTAAAATGGATTTATATACATCCCAAAACAGCTGTCAGGATTTTCCCGACAGCTTGAAAATCCGCTATTTTTGCTTCTGAGCAACAACCTGTGCAATTCGCTCAAATTCTCTTTGTATTTCTTTTTTATACTCATCTACCTTCGAAAAATCCATAGCAGCAACATAAATCCGTTCTAACTTATCTCGCACTGCTTTTGCTTTTGCTAAGAAGGACATTCCCTCATTCATTTTTGTTTTGTATTGAATGGAAACATCACGAATTTCCTTAGCATATTTTTCATCTGTTCCTGGCGTAACAATGAGATCATACATATCAATAATCTCATCACCATCTCTACTTGGAAAATATTCATGTGGCGAGGTACTATCAAAAATTGCAAACCCTAATTCTCTTACAATAATCATATCGAGACTATTTGGATCGAATCCACAATGATATACCTCAACATCAAAACCTTTTTCTTCTGCTGCCGCCGCTAATTTTTTTAACATCGTTGATTTTCCAGACCCCGGACGCCCTTTTATAAAATAGCGATGCGGGATACCATCTGTTAAATTGGGGACAAAGTCCACCGCACCTTTTGGTGTCGCTGCACCTAAGAAACGGTGCTTTACAACTGCTTTTTCCCCCTTAGTATCAACAAATAGCTTTTGTATAAGCTGATTCGTTAATTCATTTGCCTTTAGAAAATCAATATTATCAATATAAATTTTCTCCCACTCATCATGTATCACTAAAGCCTCTTTAAAACAAACATATGCGGATTGAAATGCTCTGCTTGCCTCTGAGATATACCGAGCAATCTCATCTTTATGTTTCTGTAATTTCCCCGTATCCCACGCAGTTCCTAAGTTTACGTATTCTTCTACAACTCCAGGCATCTTTGGTTCAATCACATGCGGTGCTGTCCCATCTACAATTCCAACTTTTAATTTCGGAATAATAACACCATCAATCGATTTATTATCAGAAGAGCAATGTAAAAATTCAATATCATACCCTTTCTCAGTCCACTCGCGCCCTATGACTTTCATCAATGATGATTTCCCAGTACCCGGGCCACCTTTCAAAATAAACAGTCTGTCTAGCCCACTTAAGCATTCCTCATATAAACTATAAAAACCCCTAGCTGTATTTCCACCGGCATAGTAATTTAAAATCTTTCCTGCCACTGCACCCACTCCTTTGCAGCAATGTATTTACATAAGCTACAATATGCAAACATTTTCCATTGGGTGAATACCTATTTTCATTCTTGCAATGAAACAGGAAATGAATCACAATTCAAATAACGATAAATTCTTAATTTAAAAACTAAATATATTCCTTATTGAGAGAGACAGAGACCTTTAATTGCTCTCTGCCATATCTTTTAAAACAAAAATAAAAAGCAAAGATCATCTTTGACCTTTGCTTCGATATTTTCTGTTTAAATTAAGAAAAAACTGTTCAACCCGTGGACGAATCCAAGCGAAATAATCTTTATCTCTCTTTTTCGTACAAATAATCTCTTCTCCATCCACCATTCCAACAAGCTCTAGGTCTAACAATTGCCTCGTAAATTCTAGAATGTTTACTTCTTCCTTTGGATACTCTTCCCGTAACTTTTCTTCAATTTCACCCAATAAAAAACCGTCACGCATCATTGCCAGTGCATCAATACAAAGTGGCGGCATTTCATATTTTTCTCCTGTAATTGTATCTTTTACAATATAATTCTTTTGATCTTTTCGAAACTGAATCGTGTGTAAACATACAGTCGAATTTAATGTTAATTCCATCATACCACCTCTTTCATAGTATCAGCATAGAAAAAAGGATGCGTGTGCACCCCTTTTTTTAATTCAAGTAAACCTACACATTTGTACAAACTATATAAATCCATTTTAATTTTTCGACATCTACATCCCTGCTATGCAGAATAAAAAGTGACCTACACTCGTTTGCTCTTTCTGTTTTTACTTCGCATGTGGCAGAAAAAGGCCCTGAACGCTTCTATGCATG
Organism: Bacillus sp. NPDC094106; assembly: GCF_044764345.1. Classification (NCBI taxonomy): domain Bacteria; kingdom Bacillati; phylum Bacillota; class Bacilli; order Caryophanales; family Bacillaceae; genus Bacillus; species Bacillus sp. NPDC094106. The sequence continues at coordinate 131,033 of NZ_JBIWHY010000009.1, forward strand.
AATAGATGCTCTCTCTCATCTAAAAAGAGGGAGTTTATGTCGTTTTTTTAATTGATGTATATATAAAACAACAAACCGTTACATGAGCAATCAGCTGCATGTCGATATTTTCCTCCATCATTATAAACTAAGTGTTTTATAAAAAAAAGCATTCTTAAAACATTTTATAAAATGTTTATATTTACACAACAAGAGCACTTTTCTGAAAAGTGCTCTTGTGTCTAAAATCTATATCGTTGGCAAAGTTATTTCTACTTTTGTACCTATGCCAATGTTACTTTGAATATTAATATCCCCTTGATGTTCCTCAATAATTTTATATGTAATCATTAAACCAAGCCCTGTACCATTTTCCTTTGTCGTATAAAACGCTTTGCCAAGCTTCTTTATTTTCTCGTTATCCATACCGCATCCTTGGTCCTCAATACAAATGCACAGACTTCCTTCCATTGTTTTATATGCATGAATTTTGAGATTCCCACCTTCTAACATTGACTCAATCCCGTTTTTTAAAATATTTAATAATACTTGTTTTAATTGTTTTTCGTCACCATTTATAGTGGGCAAATCTCCATCTGTTTGCACATGAATTTTGACATTATATTGGATCGCATAATTTTCCATCAATTGAACAACATATAACAAAATCTCTTGCATGTTACACCATTCATAGTTTTTAGGTTTTGGCTTTCCTAGTAACATCAATTCACTAACAAACTCATTAATCCTCTCAATTTCTTGTAACATAATCTCATAACTCATCGCATCATCTGGATTCCGCTCTTTTTGAATTTGAGTAAAACCTTTTAAAGCTGTTAACGGATTTCGAATTTCATGAGCAATTGTTGTAGACATTGTTCCAATTAATGCAAGGTTTTCTGTTTGTTTTACATTATTCAACATCTCCATTACTGTCATAACGTAGGACTGAATTCTTTTTAATAAAAAATGTGAAATGATGGAAAAAAAGATGCATAAAACGAGTGGAATAACAACTTTTACATCTTGTAGTAATAATGAAAAAAACGCATACTTTCCAATTACACTAAAAGAGACTAAATAAAAATACTTTTTATTTACAAATATCGGTGAAAACAAGATTAAAAATATCTCTACCATATTTCCATTCTCAAATACTCGATCTGTTTGTAAATAGATCATTAAATTATCAATGAGATCAATGAACATATATCCAATTAAAAACAAATACTTTACAAAATAAATGTGACCTCGCTTTTGAAAATATATCGAAATAGGAAATAACAAGATTAGGAATATATATATACCTATTCCTAATCCACCTTCTGGCCATCCTATCTTCGCTTCGCTTATATTCATTGCAGGATATACGAAATAATATATAATGTCATATAAAAAGAATATAATATAGAATAATAATAAAAATACCTTTAAAGCTTCTTTTTCCTCTTGAATCAAGCTTTTAAATTTGTTCATATTACATACTCCTTTTAATCAATACAAAAACACATTACGCTTTTTAACTCTTTAAATTATCATTAAGGAATTGCTTTCGGGACAATATGACACCCTTCTACATTATACCATTACTTTAAGGAAGAATTTCTCTTCTCTAAAATCCTTTTCCTCCCTTACTCATCCCACTCAGTTTTTTCATACTTTCTCATTATACTAATATAAAAAAATCCCATTTTAAGATACCTTTTCTGCATACCTTAAAACGGGATTTTAAAAATGATTCTTCAAAAAATAAAACTTTAATCAGTGAAGTTTTTTCATCTCCACTGACTTTTAGCCTTCATCAATCGAGCTTGTACGGACAGTTTATCCCCCTCGCTTTTCTCTGAAATTTGAGGTGGGGATGTTACTGTTAGTTCATGCCGGATTAAGTTTAATCTTCGTCCTTAACATCCATATCTTCTGGAATTGGTTCATTTAATATTTCTTCTACTAATTGTTTATATTTTTCCATCTGCTCTAGATGTGTATTGAACTGTTCTTTATTCAACAAATACTGTTCACCATCATACACAGCACGGATGCGTTTTTGCTGAACTAATTCTTCAACATACGACTTCGGAAGATTTAAATATTCAGCAGCCTCTTCTATCGTTATATACAATGCTTTCATCCCTTTATTATTTTTTTCATATACATCATTCATCTTACTTTATTATAGGCTACTTTTGTAAACAAAATAAAAAGATTTTGTAAATACAAATCAAAAAGCAGGTGGATGCATTCCAAATATTGTATAATAATATAGTAAGTGTTTTTTAAAATATAGATGGTATTTATCCATTTACACAAAGGAGAGTTAACACATGGCTACTCATCACATCATTACAATGCTAGAGCAATCATTACGAGCTGAAACCGAACAAACAGCTTCTCATCTAACTAAAGCTTTACCAGAAAGACTTCTTGAGCAAACAAAAGTTGCCAATGAAGACGGAAACTTTCACACAATTGGAGAATGGTATAAAAATCATTTCTTATTCCAACAAGATGATTTCCTTTGGGCTAAATATGCCTACTATGATGCATACTGCACAGCATTACAAAATCAAGGCCACCTTACAAAACGCGTGCGTCACATACTAGAATCTTTGGCTAGAAAGCACGGGAAACAATATATTGCTTCCATACAAAATATACAATTTCCTGATCAGCGTGAAAAAGGGACCGCATAATTTGCCAAACGCCAGGATAACCGTAACACAAACTACTTGGTCTCTGGAAAGATTCACAAATAAAATGTTCACGTCTTCGTATCCTCTTTTTTCAAAAATATAGTAACAAGACGTGAACTTATGAAACTGGTGTTATAAAAAATGATAAAAAACATAGTAAAAAGGAAAACACCCAGCTTACTTCCCTTTTTTATAAAGGTCGAAAGGTAACTGGGTGTTTATATATTACTAGAGAAATTCCTTATTTCATCATTTATATTTCTTGTAACTTATTAACTATTCATTTTTCAACATATCAACGCGTTGAATAAAACCATCAGAAAAGCTGAAATAAAGAGAATAGCTTCCACGATTATATACAAAGGCCACACTATCCATACCTTCTTCAATTCCATCTGGTTCACCAAACCACTCTTTTAATTCCTTGATAGAAATATCCATCTTTACCCATATATATCTAACTTTCGAAGGATACATATCAAGATTATAATCTCCATATACCGCTGTATTAGGTGCATCACATTCTGTGCATACTGCTTCGTGCCACACATCAGGCGCCCCAAATTCTTGTTTCACCTCAGATATATCTTTTCCCAGTACATCTAAGTCAAAGGGACCAAACTTCCCATCCTTTAAAGCTGTTGCTAACACTTGTTTCAGTTCTTGTTTTGTGTTGATTTTGAAATTATAAGATGTGTTCTTTGCTATTGTATTATAGAAAAATTGTGCATACTGCTCACGCTTCACAAGCATGTTGCCATTAAAATTACCTGCCTCGTCACCTTGTGCTATACGGTTACTACGCAGCGCATTTACAGATTCATAGGCCCAATGACCTTGTGGTACATCTTTAAAGTTCTCTTGTCCTTTTGATTCTAAATGAAATGCTCTTTGTAATACTACTGCCATCTCATACCGAGTTAATACATCATCTGGACGAAATGCCCCTGTTCCATCACCTGTCATAATTCCAGCTTGCGCAATGGCTTGGATATCCTCTTCAAACATATGATTTGTAGTATCACTAAACATACTCCCCTGTTCATCGTCTGCTATTAAGCCTAAATGCCGATTAATTAAAGAAGCTACCTGTCCTCTAGTAACATTGTCCCCAAAGCCAAATTTCCCATTTCCATATCCCTTAAAAATCCCTGCTGCTGCTAAGTAGTCAATAGCATCTTTTGACCAGTGGTCCTTCGGTACATCTGTAAATACAGTGTCCTCATTGCCAGCTACCTTATAGCTATTTTTATCAAAGCTTGCTTTCGTAGTTGTTTGTGCATTTGCTGTGCCTACCATCATTGTAGTTGCTAGCGCTGCGGTTACTACTAATCCCACAATTTTTTTAACTTTACTTGTTTTGCTCCCCATTTGTGAAAACCTCCCCTATTTATTTTAAATTTATTAAATAACCTTATTACACATCTAATGTAACTAAATAATTACATTGTAATTCTAACATATAAATAACGATTATTTACCATAAATTTCATAATATGGATACCCATTCTATTATCTATATAAAACTTAATCATGATATCTAGACAACAAATATTTATCTCTATTCAAAATGGTACATTTATATATGGTAATCATAAGGTTTTTCTAAAAAATAAAATTCAAGCTATCAATAAATAGCCATCAAAATTGAGAAAACAATTTTGATGGCTATTTATGTAACAGTATATACTTCTAACTAATACTGATAGGTTTGTTCTAAAGGATTTATTATTGTAACAGAATTATTAAACTACACTCATTTTATTTACACTTTTATACTGTTTCAATGACTTTTGAAAATATCTTTGACAAAATTTTTTCAAAGCGATACTGCTCTAGCCCTGGTAAGTTCTTCTTTGATAAATTTATCCCCCACTCCGGCTTACTCTTCTGCCCTTCTTTTTTATAGTCACGACTAACGAAAGTACCATTTGGGCTCTCCCATACTTTTGAAGGTATAAGATAAAAATCAGCCTCTTTTCCTTCATTCAGTAAAACTAATGCAACAAATAAATTATCCCTAAGTGAAAAAACATGTTTCTGTAAAAATACGTAACCTAATTCTCTACAAGTTTTAACCTGAATATCGTAATATTTTCCATCTTTTCTTATTATAAAATCAATTGCTTTATCATCAACTTCAGATGTATAAACATCAAATCCATAAAGTGTAAACTCCATTTTTGTAAGATATTCTCCGTAACGCCCTACCTGTAGTTTGTTTAATTCTTTCAAACTATATTTATTCAACACATGATTCCCCCTAAATTTCTATACGCACTAAATAAATTTCTTATTTGAATCCATATACTCTTATGAACTTAACTTAATTCGGTTTCGACACTAGATTTGAAATAGGTGTCTATATAGTAAGCATAATATTTTAATGCAGAATTATGAGTCAAAGAAGGAATATCCCCTTTCATCAATGCTCCTTCAAAAGCTCACTTATCACCAGTTTTCCATTTTCTAATAACTTAATTTTATACCGATTGTTAAAACTTTTAATTTTAGTAGTACCATCTCCGTATGTAATTCCATACTCTTCATAAGCAGTTACTATATATTCTGTTTTGTTAATCGGCTTAATACTGTCTACTTGATATGTTAATAATGTCTCTGAAATATTTTTATCATTTATATACTTAATATATTTTTTACTTTCTAGGTATGCTTTTCCTTTCGGTTCTAAAAAATCTTTTATATATGAAAAATCATTTTTCCTAATTGCTTTCATTCCGGCATCTGCATATTTCTCCATAAAAGCTCGAATTTCATCTTCTGATACTTCTTCCTTAGCAGGCTGATCTATTTTAGAGTTATTTTCTGAGAAATCTTCTTTCTCCCGTTCTTTTTCAACCGTTGTTATCTGCTCCTCCTGTTTCCTTGGCTCCTTTTTTAGCTCCCCCTGAGACTCAAGATATAAATACATGGGGGCCTTGTCTAAGTCCTCATATAAACCTTTCATAATTGTAGGAGCAAATGGTCTGTCCCCACGAATAAACTGCTGATTCATTATATTATATGTTGTAAGAAGTTTTATTACATACTTGACCAGCTGCTGCTCAGATTCTGTATATCCGTGTTTATTAGGATCAATCTCATCTGATAATAATTTCTCATAATTCCGATAAAAACTTAAAATGAATTTATAGTCTTCTCTGGAAATGGGTCCTCGTTCACTCCGGACAGGGGCACCTTTTGCAATTTCATCTGTAGCATTAGAAATGATATATATAATTTTTTGGCTCTCCTTATTAATTTTTGAATCAGTTTCCTGATAAAAATAGTGTTTATACGCGACATAACCTCCCACTGAAATTACTATAACCAACAATGTAAATAGACATTTTTTAACCACAGCTTCCTCCTTATTATTTATAACCCCATTTTTCTTCTCTTTAATAAAGAACTAGCCACTACAAAAATAGCGAATTATCTATATAAATTATATATTAGATTATATAGTTTTATAATTTATATATTTAAATGCCGCACAAGAATTTTGCACACTATGAAAAGGAGTAATCCAACAAATTCAATTGATTACTCCTTTTTATATTTTATCCATGCCTATCTCTTACATAAAGTGAAGCTTTAATCAGTGAGGATTTCATCCCCACTGATTATTAGCCCTCACCGATTGTGCTTTTATAAGCAGTTGATCCCCCACCTAACTTCTTTGCTCTTTCTGAATTTTTGGTGGGGGTTTTACAGTCCATTAATGCGGGATAAAAGCATAGCACTTATTATTGACCATCCCCCTCAAACCTCTTCGCCAATGTTACCCTCCCTTCCCGGGGCAACAATCTTGGCTCTCCAATACATTTCGTTTAATCATAAATTTGCGCGCACAACGAAAATGAAGATGAAATTAGAGTTGAAATTTTAAAAGCGCTTGCCAATAAAGGTCATCAAAAAATTATACTTGCTTGATATAAAAAGTGAAAAAATGAGTCACGAGAAAATTAGGGAAAATTTCAAATAATAGATTTTACCAGTATCACACCCATTTTAAGAGAAAAAACCTTACATTTCAAAAGCAATTGATAATTAATTTCAATAAAGTTATACATTTCCCTTGACAAAATAAACAATTTTATATGATAATAAATATCGAATTAGAATTATTATAGTTAATTAGACAAATTACTTTATGAGCAAGATAATTTTTGCTACTCATAACTTACATTTAGGAGGAATTTTAATATGTTATTAATCGGCACAGAAGTAAAACCGTTTACAGCTAACGCTTATCATAATGGAGAGTTTATCCAAGTTACTGACGAAAGTTTCAAAGGAAAATGGAGCGTAGTTTGCTTCTACCCAGCAGACTTCACATTCGTATGCCCAACTGAACTTGAAGATTTACAAAACCAATACGCAACTCTAAAAGAGCTAGGCGTTGAAGTATACTCTGTATCTACAGACACTCACTTCACACATAAAGCATGGCATGATAGCTCAGAAACTATCGGTAAAATCGAATACATTATGATTGGTGACCCTACTCGCACAATCACTAGTAACTTCAACGTATTAGTTGAATCAGAAGGTCTTGCTGCTCGTGGTACATTCATCATCGATCCAGACGGCGTTATCCAATCTATGGAAATCAATGCAGACGGTATCGGCCGTGATGCAAGCATCCTTGCTAACAAAATTAAAGCAGCACAATACGTTCGCAACAATCCAGGCGAAGTTTGCCCAGCTAAATGGAAAGAAGGTTCTGCAACACTTAAACCAAGCCTTGACCTTGTAGGCAAAATCTAAGGAGCGCGATCAAAATGATACTAGATGCAGATATAAAAGCACAATTAGCCCAGTATCTTCAACTGATGGAGAACGATGTACTACTTAAAGTTAGCGCAGAATCCGATGACGTATCTAAAGACATGCTAGCTCTAGTAGATGAATTAGCTACAATGTCATCCAAAATTAAGGTAGAGAAAACACAATTAGAGAGAACGCCAAGCTTTAGTGTGAATCGTATTGGCGAAGACACTGGAGTAACTTTTGCTGGTATCCCTCTAGGACATGAATTCACTTCATTAGTGTTAGCTTTACTACAAGTTAGTGGAAGAGCTCCGAAAGTGGAACAAAAAGTAATTGATCAAGTAAAAAATATTCAAGGTGAATATCATTTTGAATCTTATATCAGTCTGAGCTGTCATAACTGTCCAGATGTTGTGCAAGCACTTAACGTAATGAGCGTTCTTAATCCTGGTATTACACATACTATGATTGACGGCGCTGCATTCAAAGAAGAAGTAGAAAGCAAAGACATCATGGCAGTACCAACTGTTTACCTAAACGGCGAATCCTTCGGCAGTGGTCGTATGACACTTGAAGAAATTCTAGCTAAAATGGGTAACGGTCCTGATGCATCAGAGTTCTCTGATAAAGATCCATACGATGTTCTTGTTGTTGGCGGTGGCCCAGCTGGTGCAAGTGCAGCAATTTATGCAGCACGTAAAGGCATCCGCACAGGTATCGTTGCTGAGCGCTTCGGTGGTCAAGTGATGGATACTATGGGTATCGAAAACTTCATCAGTGTAAAACGCACTGAAGGACCTAAGCTAGTAGCAAGCCTTGAAGAACATGTAAAAGAATATGATATTGATGTAATGAATTTACAACGTGCGAAACGTTTAGAAAAGAAAGAACTTATTGAAGTGGAACTTGAAAACGGCGCTGTTCTAAAAAGTAAGAGCGTAATCGTTTCAACAGGTGCTCGTTGGCGCAATGTTGGCGTACCAGGTGAAGCTGAGTTCAAAAACAAAGGTGTAGCATACTGCCCTCACTGTGACGGTCCACTATTCGCTGGAAAACACGTAGCAGTTATCGGCGGCGGTAACTCTGGTATTGAAGCAGCAATCGACTTAGCAGGTATCGTAAAACATGTAACTGTTCTTGAGTTCATGCCAGAACTAAAAGCTGATGCTGTATTACAAGAACGCCTTTACAGTCTTCCTAACGTAACTGTTCTAAAGAACGTTCAAACGAAAGAAATTACTGGTACTGACACAGTAAACGGTATTTCTTACATCGATCGTGAAACTGAAGCAGTTCATCATATTGAACTTCAAGGTGTATTCGTTCAAATCGGTCTTGTGCCAAACACAGATTGGTTAGGCGACACTGTTGAACGTGTTCGTGGTGAGATCGTAACAGACAAGCACGGTGCTACAAACGTACCGGGAGTGTTTGCTGCAGGTGACTGTACAAATAATCCGTACAAACAAATTATCATTTCTATGGGATCAGGTGCTAATGCAGCTTTAGGTGCATTTGATTATCTAATCCGTAACTAATAAATAGACTCAAAAAAGCAGGTGCCTAAGGCATCTGCTTTTTTGAGTCTATCGAGAGAGTATTACACCGTATAATAGTAAATCAAATTATATCGGCGATAATTCAAATATATCGACTTAACAACAAATAACGACAAGTATATTCTTCCACTTATCCTAATCCATAAACTAAAAACCGCTCATTCCCATTCTTCTCATAAACTTCCGGCAATCTAACTTCCTTTTTCAACTCAAATGCCGTCTGATTCTCTAAAAAGAAAATATAATCCTCCGATGGATAATACAAAATAATTTCAATGTCCCTCTCTACTTCTTCCACCGAAAGCAATATGTTGTTTACCACATTCATAAATACCTGCACAGAGAATGGATTGAAAAAATAAAACCGATTGTCACGTGGGTCAATCTCATACTCTTGTGCTAAGCAACATTGAAATTGAATTTTATCTTTACTGTTTCTTGCCTTCTTCGCATAACGTTCACAGTTTTCCATTGCTTCTTTATAAAATGTTTCATTCATTTCGATCCCAACTGCTGAAGCACCGCACATATGATGAATATAAAAATTTAACCGCCCTTTTCCGCACCCAAAGTCTACAACTCGATCACTACTTTTCATTTCATATTGATTCAATAATGTTTCTAATCCGCTATATGGCGTTGGTTCGTAGCGATGATAATGTAAAGATTTATTGAATCCTTTTTGTTCTCCTACTGTTTTTATATTTAATACTGCGTCATAATATTGTTCGTTCATTGATTTTCTCCTATTAAGAAATAATATTTTTATTATACACCACAGAAAAAAGCCCGATAAAATCAGGCTTTCACTTTAAACTAATATTATTTTAAAACTTCCAATACCGTTTGCTTCAAGATTTGTACTCCATCTAATATACAAGCTCGGTCAAACGTCATGTGAGGATGATGTAATCCTGGTTTTAAATTCGCACCTAGCCCTAGCATAACAGCTTTTAAATGCGGCTTTTTGACCGTATAATAATGAAAATCATCACTTCCCGCTGTGCGAAGTGGTGCAGTGCATCCTTCTACTCCATATGTTTGCAGAATCCCCTTACGAAGGAACTGTTCCGCTTCTTCTGATACTACTGCTCCAGGTACATAATCGACCCAATCATAAGAAATCTTTACACCCATTGATTCAGCTGATTGAATAACTTGTTCTATCTTTTTCTTCAGCTCTTCCAACAATAAATTGTTTTCTGCCCTTACATCTAAAGCAAAATGAGCATTCCCAGGAATGATATTTAAACTTTCACCGCCTGCTTGGCATCTCGTCATTTTAACGGAATAGGAAAGTTGCGGCGAAAACCATATATTTTTTAATCCCATATTAATCATCGTAACGACATCAATTGCGTTCGTACCTTGGTGTGGCCGGGCACCATGAGCGTCAGTTCCAACTATATGGGCTTCTAAAAAGTCAGCTGCTCCGTGCCGAATGGATGGTGCCGCTTGTTTCAATGATAATTCTTCTATTGGTCGTAAGTGAACACCGAATAAGAAATCAACATCATCCACAACACCTTTCTCCACCATTTTTAAAGCTCCACTTCCCTTTTCTTCTGCGGGCTGGAAAATAAATCGAACTGTTCCTGTTTGCCAATTCGCCTGTTTTAACTGTAAAATAAGCCCCATTACAATCGTCATATGCGCATCATGACCACATGAATGATTTGCTTTAAACTCTCCATCTACTTCTTGCCATAATGCGTCCATATCACCTCGAATCGCGACAACTGGCTTCCCACTTCCCATTTCTGCGATTACTCCAGGACAATCATCAAATGTTTTATAGGAAATGCCTTCTGCCTCTAAAAATTTCGTAATATAAGCAGTCGTATTATATTCTTTCCAGCTCACTTCAGGATTCTCGTGTAAATGTTGAAAAATTTCGCTTAACCGATCCTGCAAATCTACTTTTTTCACCGTTGTGCTCTCCCTTCTCACATCGCAACCATTCTCTGAAAACTGTATTGGATGCTAAACAACCTTTTTATTGATAACAATCCTGTTTCTCAAAAACATATTGAATATTCGTTTAAATGTCAAGGAATAAACACTGATAATTCATAATTGTCCTCATATTACTTTTGAAATATAATATGAGAAAATACCGGAAGAGAAAATCACATCAGCTATCTCAAATTCACGAAAGCATTGTAAACAGAAAGGGGCCTTTTCATTGAAAATTACATCTATTCATCTTTACGCAATTCGTTTGCCACTTCGCGATCCATTTATTATCAGCTATGGTACTTATCATGATATGCCTTCTATTATTGTAAAAGTTGAAACAGATGAGGGCATCATTGGTTACGGAGAAGGAGTAGCCGACGAGCATGTTACAGGTGAAACATGGGAAAGTACCTTTCATGTTTTAAAACATACATTAGCTCCAGCTCTAATTGGTGTAAATCCAATGAATATCGAGACAGTACATGACATCATGAATCAAACGATATACGGGGTTCCTACCGCAAAAGCTGCGATTGATATTGCTTGTTTTGATGTAATGGGGAAAAAATCAAATCAGCCCGTATATCAATTAATTGGTGGCCGTTATCATGGAGAGTTTCCCATTACTCACGTTTTAAGCATCGCTTCTCCAGAAAATATGGCAGAAGAAGCAGCTTCCATGATAAATAAAGGTTATCAATCCTTCAAAATGAAAGTCGGAACAGATGTCAAAAAAGATGTAGAAAGAATTGAAGCTGTACGTGAACGAGTCGGAAATGATGTCGCAATTCGCGTTGATGTAAACCAAGGTTGGAAAAACAGCGCTAACACATTAACCGCATTACGTTCGCTTAAGCATTTGGACATTGATTGGATTGAACAGCCTGTTATCGCCGATGACATTGATGCAATGGCTTATATTCGCTCGAAAACAGACCTTTCACTTATGATTGACGAAGGATTAAAAGGGTCACGTGAAATGCGCCAAATTATTCAAAAACAAGCTGCTGATAAAGTGAACATAAAATTAATGAAATGCGGCGGTATCTATCCAGCTGTTAAACTGGCTCATCAAGCTGAAATGGCCGGGATTGAATGCCAAATTGGTTCCATGGTCGAATCATCTGTTGCCTCTTCGGCAGGATTCCATGTTGCTTTCTCTAAAAAAATCATTACAAGCGTTGAACTAACAGGACCATTAAAATTCACAAAAGATATTGGGAACCTTTCCTACGATGTCCCTTTTATTCGCTTAACAGAAAAGCCTGGACTAGGCGTTAATGTCGATGAAGATGTACTCAATGAATTAACTGTTTTTCAAGATGTTGTTCGCTAAAGGAGGTCATAACATGAACATTCTTTATGAAGGAACGTTAAAACAAAACGAGCAAGCATTCACGGTTGCTCCATTATCGTTACAGCACATCGAGCAAATCTTATCCGTACAAGATGATGTCATTGAGGCACTAGAAAACAAAGAAAATTTACAACCTCTTACATTAGAAGAATTTCAAAATATATTAAACGGAAATGGCTTAATGATTGGTGCATTCGTAGGCGAACAACTCATCGCATTCCGTGCACTCTTAGTTCCATCTATTGATGAAGACCATTTAGGATTGGATATTGGCTTAACAGGTGAAGAATTAGAACGTATCATCTATCAAGAAGTATCAAATGTTCATCCAACTTACCAGGGAAACGGGCTTCAAAAAATATTAGCGAAAGTGATTATGGCTCAATTAAAACAGTTAGATAACAAATACGATTACGTTTGTTGTACAGTTGCACCGTTTAATATTCCTAGTTTAAAAGATAAGTTTGCTCAAGGGATGGAGATTGCTGTGCTGAAAGAAAAATATAGTGATCGATTGCGTTATGTGTTTGTGAAAGAGTTGCAGAGTGAGAGAACAAAAGAATGGATGAACATAGAAAAGCTTCTAATGAGTGATATTGCTGGGCAGAAAAGGTTGCTGGCGGAAGGTTATCGTGGGTATGAGATGGAGTTTTTTGGTGGGGAGTATTGGGTGCGGTTTGGAAAGGAAAATCACTAAATTCGTCACACCTCAATTATTATCAGGTGAAGTGTTCTCTAAAATCAAAGGTGCCCCCTTCATAAAGGAGGCACTTTTGATTTACTTATTAACCTCTAACAAATCCACCTGCTCCAGCCTTTTTCTTATTGTCCTTTTGCTCAACCTTATAACGATCTCCACCTACAAATAAGGAAACAAGAAGCCCAATGATACCAGCTATTATTGCCAATATAAAGCCCCGGTGCAACGCTGTTTCTAATGCCCCTCTCAGAAATTCTACTAGTTGAGGAGGAAACTGTGTATGATTTTGCATCAAGATTTCTGGTTTTGCTAATTTATCAATTTGATTAGCCGGCATTTGAGAGGATGCTGCAAAATCCACCATCTTTTCTTTTAAATCATTGTTTACAATAGTTGCTGTAATGGCCGCTCCCATCACACCACCAATACTTCTCCAAAATCCCACAACCGATGAAGCAATCCCCATATATTTCATATCGACGGATTGAGCGACGGCATTTTGCGCGACACTCATAAGTGGACCAAGAACAATCAGCCCCATTGTGATCATGACGAGTGTCACTGTCAATTTTGATGTATCATGTGTGATGGTACTAAGCATATAAGCTTCAAATATTCCAAACGCCATGGAAATTACCATAATAGTACGGAAAGGCACTTTCGTACAAAGGAAACCTCCTAAAATCGCACCAATCATAATCGGAAACATCATCGGTGTTAATACACCATTTGAATTTTCATTCCCAATAATAGCTACTGAAAGAATGGGAAGATACGTAATCGCAGAGAACATGATTGCCCCCTGACAAAATACAACAATACTTGTACCTAGCACCATTTTATTTTTAAATATGGAAAGAGGTAAAATCGGTTCACTGGCCTTTCTTTCCACTAATATAAACAACACAATCGATATCACCGCTGCACTGAACATTCCAATGATTTGAACAGAGTCCCAGGCATAATCTTTCCCGCCCCATTCTAAACCAAGAAGAAGTAAAACAGTTGAGGCAATTAATAAAATCGTTCCAAGATAATCAACTTTTGGTTTATGTTCTGACTTAGATTCTTTTAAAGAAAACAATAAAGTAATAATCGATAAAATGCCAAAAGGTACATTTACATAAAAGCACCATCTCCACCCTAACCAAGAGGCTTCAGAAATCCAAGTACCGATTTGTGGTCCAAGGACTGAGGATATACCAAATATCCCGGCAAACACACCAGACATTTTCGCAGCTTGCTTAGGATCTGTAGAAATTGAATAAATGATTGTGAATGAAATCGGAAAAATAGCTCCTGAACCTATCCCCTGAATAACACGATACGCAATCAACTGGTCTATATTTTGAGCAGTTCCGCATAATGCTGATCCCACTAAAAATAAACTAATCCCAATTAAATAAAATAATTTCCTTCCAAATAAATCGCTCATTTTCCCAAATACAAGCATCGTACTTGTTGCGGCAAGCATATAAGCCGTAAAAACCCAGCTCATTTTATCAAATCCACCAATATCCTTAATGACTTGACTAATACTCGCAGAAACAATGGTATTATCCAGAGATGACATAAAAAGTCCTAATGCCATAGCTAATATTACAAAAGGCATTCTTTTGTTCTTTTCCATTATGCTCTCCCTTCATCCCCCATTTTTTCAATCCTATCCACTCAAATAGAATAACACTTTCACATTGAATAACAATAAAATTTGGAAGTGTTTTTCTGACAAAAAACTACTTCGTTTGTCACCCAAAACAGCTACTGGCTATAATTATGCCTTGAAATTTAGACTATGTAGATTAATTATTGTTAAAGAAATGTATTGATTCTATGTTTCTGTAGATATAAAGAGAAGCCCACTTCCAGGAAGGAAGTGGGCTTCTTCTTATTGAAGGACGAATGTTGCTATGCATTCTACATAGCTTGAATAGTGATCGTAGACAGTATGATGTAGTGGTACTTACCTTGTATACTTTCTAAACAGTTATGTAACGATTCACCATTTTAAATATTTTCCATACTGAAATAGAGAATACACCGAAGACCAAATAACTAAGAGGCCCTTTCTCTGCAAGAGTCTTTAAAGAATAATGGTTTTTCCATTCTCCATAATGTACATCAAGATCGATTCATCACATTACAGTATTCAAACTTTACAATAAATGATCTGTTCGTCCGTATTACTCCTGATCAGTCATAGAGCATAGATACATAAAATAATCCATCATAAGATTAATTTCCGGTCTAGGTATATAGTCCAACACAAATGTTGCATATCCATTTCCCAAATTATGAATTACATTACCATCTCGAGAACCATTAAATTCTCCGTAACGCAAGTAAAAACCAAAACATTCCAACTCTTCAGCACCCATAGCTTGAACCCCTAAATAAGATTTAATTCTATCTCTTACATATTCAATAAAGTATTCTTGATTCTTTTTCATAGATTTTATTTTATTTAAGATATGTTCCAAACTAAATATATCAACAACCCAAGGATAATCCTTATCACTATCTTCAAACTTAAGATACATGTTTACTCGATTTGATAGATTTAAGTAATTATTAATAGTTATACATACCATTGTCACTTTTGTGTGGTCATAATCCCTTAAATCCAATATCAATTTTCGTGATTCCCTCTTATCACTATCATAATACTTACACTTTTTAGTTCTTATGTTATTTTTGACTCTCCAACCTTGTTTATAAGCCTTTTGAATAACTCTGTTAAAGTTTTGTTGCATTCTCTTATCAGATTTTTGAGAATCTCTGAATGGCTCTTTCAAAACTTCAGATTTGCATTCAAAACACAGTATATATTCACCAAAAACAACAATAATATCTTGTTCAGCACCGCTCTCATCATACAAGCTAAAATATACATTATTTTTCCCAAAAAAGTTGGACAACAACATATAAGTGTATTCTTCAACAAAAAGGTCTTTTCTACCAATCATTTCATCATGCTCTAATAAGTAATTCCAAAACTCATCAAGTATAAAACTTGAGCGAGGAAAGAATATTCTTCCTTTATGAGTAACTCCTAATGAAAAATTCTCCTTATAGTATTTGTCAGTTGGATAAGTTAACACTATCTCTTTTTCATCTCTCAATTCAGGAAAAAATTTACTAATAAATCGCTTATCATTAACGCCAGATCCCCCCAAAATCTTAGAGAATTCTTTCACAGAAAAGCTGGTCAGAAACCCCTCATATTTATAAATCTTTTTTTCGTATAACAAATCACTAAATATATTTTTTGTTGTATTTTGATACACTAAATCATATAAGATACAAATTAATAGACCTTTCTCAATTTCAAGTGCTGTAAGTTTATCTTGATTAAATATTTCATCAATTATTGTTCTGTTTATTTCAATTGCACGTAGATATTGAAACCAAGAGGTATTCGGATAGTCAAAATGATAACTAAGAAAATTGTGAGGATGAAAATTTCGTAAAGCTATATGAATATCATCCTGTTCTTTCTTTTGATTAAACTGTTCCATACAGTAATAATCATAGATTTTAATAAGCTTTTTCCTCAACCACTCAAGTTCAGCTAATCTATTCTCAATTTTTTTATTGCTTATAATTGACGAATGTTTTTTATATAAGTAAAACAATCTATTTAACAATTTGGGAGAAACTCGTTTATCTCTCCCTTCAAAGGCATATCTCGTATTATCCATAATTAAACTATTTATCAACCAAAATACTTCAGACGGTCTATACTCTCGGAATCTATTTATTATTTCCTTAATTTCATCTTCAATTTTATAATTCTTAAGTTCAAAGTTCTCTTCAAATAATTTCCGCTTGCTCTCCATTAATTCCTCCACTAAATCATAATTTGCAATTACACTTTATTACTGACAATATTATTTTAATCTTAAACAAATGCACAGAAGTCATAATAATACCTATATCAAACAAATCTACTAAATCAGTCATTAAGAATTCTTCAATATCTTTATAAAGGATGGCAACCCTAAATTATTTTAATCTGCACTACTTTTATTTTTCAAATAAAAATATATAATGTATCTTACTCAATAAAGAACTCCAATCCTCTTGAATGATTCACATAGAAGATATCGTATGGTATAGGTTGATAAACATACCTATTCTTACTTTTAACAAATGCACTTACAAACTTTCAAGAAAACCGGACACAAGAATTATTATTATATGACTCTCTAAACTATTGATGAACTGTTGTTTCTGAACCTCCAAGATTTTCATGAAAGTGAATATCTCTTGGATGATTCACATTATAACTAACTCTAAACTTTAACATTTTCTATTTTTATCTGTAATGCTGATGTTCCTATTGAATTTAGAATCTTTTCTATATCTGTTTCATACAATGGATTGGGGTTATTGTAAGCCATCAACTTTAGAACTGATTCTACACCATTATATTCAATTACCTTTCCGTATTTCTGCTGATAATAATCTAATGATAATATTGTAAAACTCTCTACCAATACAATATAAATTTTTTCCAATTCCTCAATATTCGTTTTTAAAGAGCCCTCCCTTTTTATTTTTAAATAATCTAAATCATAATGAGCAATAGACTTATTTCTTATATCCGTTAACTTTTTTTCTAATTGATTAATTCTTTTTATCCCATTCTTATATGAAGTATTATTGATATATTTGTTGATTTGTGACCTAAAATCTTCTTTGCAATTGTTATATAAAAATTGCTTTAGATAAGGAAAACCGCAATTGGTACCCTTTTTCAAGTTAGGTTTATCAAAAAACAATTTATTTGTAAGTAGTACCATTGTTTGAATTGAGTTATAAATAAATAACTGTAAAAATGTTAAATCCATAGCGTTAATCCCACTATATGGAATTTTATTTTTAACAAATGGAATAATTTTTTTGATGCAGTATAGGTTTCCATGAAAAACTTTAATATCATTTTGTATTTGTTCTAACAAACTTGAATAAATTTTTTTATTCTCTTCAGTAAAAATATCTATATACTTCAATAGTATCCCCCCATTTTCATACTTACTTATTACTATGTATTATGTTTATTGTAGAGTTAATTATTTACCTAATACTCTTTTTGATATACTAGAGTTAATATAGTCATATGGACACAACTTAGTTAAGTCCTTACAATGGGTTTCAAGAAGGAAGTGTCCGTATGACTAATAAGAAATTTAATGAAGAGTTAAAAAAATGGTTGTTGAATTATATCGTTTGGGACAACCTGTCAAACAATTAAGCAGCGAGTATGGCGTATCAGAAGTAAACGTTTATAAATGGATTAAAATATATTCTCCTATCACATCAGTTGATGAAGATGAAATGACGCTAGAAGATCTAAAACGGATGAAAAAAGAAATACTTCGACTAAAATATATAATTAGATACAAATAAAAAGGTTGACCCGTTATTCCCTCAAAAGTATCCATACCCCCTGAGGAATCTTTTAACAACTAGCCAACCTTTTTTATTATGGATATACTACTTCTTCATTTAAATGAATTTGGACAATTATCGGATGTTTAATTATACCTTCCAACAAATAACCATACTCTAGCCAATCGACTTCGGAAGAACTATCTCTCCCCTTCAAATATATAGTTATTCGACCATTTATCACTTCTTTATGCTGATCAACAGAAATTATCGTTCTTTTTACCTTTATATCAATAGGTAACTCTGCTTCCCAATTTTTAATGTTATGTTTAATCCTTTTCTTTGTTTTTGAATTATGATTCTTTTGTAGTTCATGGTATTTCAATAAAAATACAGAAAAAAAAGTGGTCAGTGGCATTAAAACAGGTAAGATTCCCAGCGCAAATGTAAGATGATTAGGGTATATAACTATCCCTATAATCCAACATATAAGCCAGATACTCTCTCCTAAAATAATAAGTCTAAATGAATTTAGAGTTGTAAATAGCCCCAATAAAGAATTTTGATTTTCTTCATAGGTTTTATTGGCTTTATAGGTGAATAAAATAAAGAAGAGACCACCAACAATATATAACATCCAAAAACTTAATTTCATATACACGGTGGCACCTCCTTTTTTATTCTACCTTAAATATATGCGTCTCAAGTGGCTTCATTCTGGCAATAGCATCTCTAAATTCAAATCTTATTTTCTTAACCTCTTTCGAAAGGTGTCCAACTGGAACATTAAATGAATATACCCCCTTACCATTGCTTGATATAGCAGAATAAAAAACATCCAAATCTTTATTTAGAGTCGGCATTAAAGTATATTTCACTGATGGTTCAATCCCTTTTACAGTATCACCTTCAGCATCATAAATTAAAAAACTAATTTTCACATTTTCTTGCTGCCTATTTATGATTTGAGAATGAAAATCTAAATATACCTCTAATTTAGGCATTAAATCAATTATATATTCTATATCTTCAAACCTTATTGTTAATATTTTTGCTGACTTTGGGATTACATCATATAAGTTTTTCTCGACCTTATTTATATACACAGAAACTAATGATTGCTCACTGGCCTCTGATAATAAACTAACAACATCGTTAATGGTACCATTAAAACCATCTTCACTCCAAATCGTTTCTACCAATTCACTAAACCCTTGATTAAAACGTATCCAAGAAGTTTTTCGTCCGAACATATCTTCCGCCTGTACTAATAATTCCACTTTTTCAAAAGGCTTAAACTTTATAGGTTTCTGGTATTTATGTTCAGTTGCGCCATCGTATCGATAACTATACTTATACTTTCTTACCCCTTCATAATACTCTTCTAAAGATAAAGTACCACCGAAGTCAGGGTTCAATTGTACTTTATAGAAAATCTTTGGTTTAGATTCTATATAGAAAACACGTTTACGAATTTCTTCTTCGTTGTCCAAAACGTCTAAACTGTAGTACTCTATTAGATTTTTACCATTAACCAGTCCATTATCCAATGTTAAATGTATTTCATTCTCGTATCTTCTCCAATTACCATTATTAACTCTGTATCTTGTTTCTAAATGTTCAAATTTACTTTTATTCACCTTAAAAGTTACTTTAATCCCTAAATCATCGAAATGTCCGCTCTCCCCTTTGCCCTTTGGTTTCAAATAAACCCTAGTTCGCGGCGGTTCAGAATATTGGTCTTCAGGTACATCCACAGTGATACCTGTAACCTCTATAACTTGTTCCTCCTCGACTTCACCTGCTGTATAGACTTTAGTTATAGGTTTATCATCCTCAAATTTAGTCTTAATAATTGTTTTTCGTGAAGGATCTGCATCTAACGATGGGAATTTTGTTAGGGTTCTTAATCGTCCTTTTACAAAACTAATTGTCTCTATTTCAGTTCTTCCTTCATCATAGGCTTCAACTTCTATATTAATAGGCTTTAGCTTATTGTAAATTAAGTACGTAGCTTCTCCAATTGTATGTCTTGTAATATCCTCAAAAGGTTTATTTACACTTTCTTCCTCACCTTCAAACTTAACTTCTACTGGACAGTCTATCTTATCCATTATCCAATCTGTTCGTGGAATATAACTTGTTTCTACTCCGGCAACACTCTCTACTTTTCCCTTCTCAAGAAGGTTTGTAATCCATTTGAGAACTGAATCATGTAACACTAAGCCTCCATGGCTAGCATGTGCATAAACTATCTCCTTGCAATTAAAAGGTGGGATAGCAGAGTTTAATGGAACCGTACCATCTCCATCAACGGTTTCTCCAATACGATCTCGTCCGTTCTCTCCTAATCTCAAAACCCCTAGAGTTCCTTGATTTACTCCTATTACGTTATAATGCTCTATAGATTGGGGCCATTGACAACTAAGAGACTGATGAATTTTTTTATTTAGCGAATACACAGATTTTATCGAACAACCATTTAATCCCTCGACATAGTCCATACATTCAAGCCACCTTAAAGCCCTACCTTGATTCGTTAAAAAGTTATTTGCTAAACAATACCTAGCTGAAGGTAGCAATTGGTAACTCGATGGGAAAGTCCTAGCTATTTCTCTAGTAGTCTTCGCACTTGGGAAGAACCTTCCCTTATCATCAACACCATAATTTAAAGCTTTCACGGCATCTGGAGAACCTTGCCACGGTGTTCCTATAGTGATAACTTTCTTTATATTCGGCAGTATTTTCTTTTCGTGAGCCCATTGCACATAAGTATGTGCAAGTAATCCCCCCATACTATGAGCCACAATATAAACTTCCTCTTTTCCGAATTGCTTTAATAATCTATGTAAGTCCTCACAAGTTTGCCATAAATCTTTTCTCCAGTCATAACCATAAGGGTGAAATTGACATCCATCCTTATTCAAGTTAGATAGTTCCCTTATGATATCCGCATATACTATGCTCTTTTTCACTGTACTTCCAAAAATCCTTACTCCATATTCAATTGGACTTCCAGGTCTTATTTTATCTTTCTTCCCATCTATAATTTTCAATCTCTTTGCACTAGATTCTCTTAAAGTGAACCACCGTTTCGTACCACCAAACATATTTCCTTCTATTAGTTCTGATCCCATTACACCGGGTATAAATACAATATGCTTCATATTTTAATACTCCTCGTTTAATTTCCCTAAATATTATTAAATCGATTCTACCATTTAAAACAAATTTTACACGTTTTTTCCAGTTTGTAAGTAGTTAATAGATTTAGAAAAAAGATAAATCTATTAAAATAAAACTTGCCTTTTATCTCTCTAATGGTTGTATTACATATACAGAATAAAAACATCCAAGATCAGAGCCGCCCCCTCTGTCAAAACGCTGTCGTTTTAGTAAGTTCGACATGGAAAACTACTGAAAAGAATAACCGTGGGATTGCCCTTAAGTCACGCAGAAGAAGAGGTCCGGTTAGTTAAGCCGATGCAGAAAATCAACGTAGCAATCATTAGGCAAGGTCTTTACTGCTTATTCAGACTGGATTGTGAGCCTTAGAGGAGTGGGAACAACTTCTTGCAGTAACAGTTCGGTGGAACGTTTCGATTGGCTACGGTCAATGGCGCTTGTCACGATATACGCGGGCGAAACTGCGTATGCTTTTAGTTAAGCAAATGACAAGTTGAGAAATTCAGGTATAAAACAGCAGCAGATAGATCGACAAAGAGAAAAATTAGTGGACTCGTTTTTATTCGAAACAGAGGGATATTGCGCGAAGTGGAAAGAATACCCTAAATACCAGCAGTATCAACTACTATTAAATGAAAAACAACTGTTATTGAACAAGCTAGATGAGATGAAGAAAGCAATGGGAGAGAACACAAAAATTGTTGAACTCGTTACGCACTATTTAAAAGAACAATGTTATTCCAGCTTCAAACGAAGAAACGTCAAATCCAAAACGAACCCACTGCCGCTGAAACCGAAATTGATTTCCTAAAGAAAAAGAAACTGGACCATATCAATTTATATACCGAAGAGGTTATTACTAAAGCAGAGCTACAAGAATATCGAACATTAACCGATCAAAAGATACAAGATTTACAAATCTTATTGCGCAACTCCAGAACAAACTGAAGGAATGTACAGAGGAAAGTTATTCAATTAATCTAAGTAAGACACTAAAGGAATTCCTAACATTAAAAGGCCTATCTCCTCAAGTATTACATTCATTATTCAAGAATATTATCTGTTTAAATGAAGGCAATATTCTTATTCATTACAACTTCATTAATCCTTTACAAGAAATAGAAAAAGGCAGCGCCCCCATATTATAGAGGGCTAACTGCCTTATTTTAAAGTAAGCACCGCCACACACTCCACATGTGCAGAGTGTATGTGGCAACACAATGGGATGTTTGTGAGTTCAGTTATAAGAGAAAAAGCAATTATAAACTAAAACTGTAGTTCAATAATAATCGCTCCAACGATGTCACTGCTAAACAGTCATTTTCCAACTCGATAACGCTAACCAGTCTTCCAGTTCCTTATAATCAGGCATTATCTTCCCAACAAGACGCCAAAAGGATCGATCATGATTTAAATGCACCATATGGCACATTTCGTGAACGACTACATAGTCAATTACCCTCTGTGGTGCCATTGCTAACTTCCAATTAAACGTTAACTGTAGATTTGAATCACAGGTACCCCATGTGCGATTACTATCTGTAATACGAATAGAACGCGGTTTTGTTTTGAAGTTATTTTGATGTGCTTTAATACTCTTCTCCACTAACGCTTTACACTGCTTATAGTAAAATCGTTTTAAAGCTTGTTGTATTTTCTCATTCTTAAACTCTTTCACATAAATATGTAGCTTATCTCCTTCAAACACCGCATTGTCTTGTTGAATACTTGCATCTTGAGAAATCTGTATCGGATATGTGTTCCCTAAATACAGAAAGCCCTCTCCTCCCTGGTCATAAGCCTTTTCCTGTGCCCCACGCATTCTCTCCTGCATTTCCTTACGTGTTTTCTGAATCCAATCCCATTTCTCTTCTAACAACTGGATTATATATTCAACAGGCGTCCCTTTCGGAGCTTGCACTTCCACATTCCCATAAGAATCTACATAAAGACGTACTGATTTTTTCTTCTTATAAGTTATATGAAAATTAATTGTCTCACCTAAATATGTATGTATCATTTCATCACCTAGCGTATTTGTTCTTGTTATTTTTACAAATAAAAAAGAGTAGGCTACAGACGTCCTACTCTACCTATTATATCATTTACTGTTTCAACATAAATGTTACAACTCTTATTCCTTATCCTCTATACTTTACAGCTAATCCCTTTACGAAATTCCTTGCGTATCTATCGCCGCACTCTTTGTAATTCTTATGGCCTTTCTTTCTTAATAAAGCGCCTAGTTCTCCTTTTGTCACCTTAACTCCTACACTGTCTAATATATCAAGTACATCCTCACTCGTTAAAGATAGTGCTATTTTCATTTTCTTTAGAAGAAGGTTATTGGCACTCTCATTGCCCTGTAAAGGCATCGCTTGCCCAGCCGGTTGCCCTGGTTTCGGATCTTGCTTTCCTCTTTTTAAAGTAATAAATCCATTTAAAAATGACTCTAACATCACCATATCGCATGTTAGTACGTAATCATCTTCAATTACATCAGCATTTTCAGCTTCGTGCTGGGGGCTTTTCTTTATTTTTGTAAGCATATCAACTACTTCTTCTTTCGTTACTTCCATGCCACCAAGTTTAAAGATTTCCACCATATCTATATCTTTTATATCCATAGCATATCTTACTCTCTTTAATATATCGTTGTTGCTCATTGCCATTGTTTTTCCTCCTGAAATGTTAAATATAGTAATGCTTTTAGCATGTATAAATTAATGTCGTTAAATTAATACTTTAACATTTTAGAGATAGGTTTTGTAGTCTTACCCGACCTTTTCTCCATCATTGTATCTATGGATCGCTTACGTGTTTGTTGTATACCTATAAAAAGATTTCGCTCATAGCATTAACTAAAAGAAAAAACAGTGCTTTGATTTCTCAAATACACTGTTTTTTTCCAGATCGACGCTTATTTTAAACTCAACCAAGCCACACACTCCACATATCCAGAGTGTAGGTACTGGTGGTTTTATTACATTCTTAAGAACTTCCTCTTTCAGAAAACAGACTTTCTCAAAACAAAAGTTGTCGGCTAACTGAATAAAATAAGTACACATGATTTGATGTAATCCATTTCCCCTCTAACTTTTTAAGAGTTACATCATTTCACTGTCCCCGTCTTTTTCAAATTTATCAAGCAATGCACGCACTTCATCTGTTGATTTCGTGCTCATCAATTGATTTCTTAATTCAGCAGCTCCATGGAATCCTTTTACATAAATTTTGAAAAAGCGATGAAGCCCTGTGATTGAACGTGGCAGTACTTCCGCATATTGATCTTGAAGATCAAGCTGTAGTCTTAAAAGATCAAGGTGTTCTTTACTGCTATGCTCTTTTGGCTCTTTTTCAAAAGCAAAAGGATTTTTAAAAATACCTCGCCCGATCATAACGCCATCAATACCATATTGTTCAGCAAGCTGCATCCCAGTTTGACGGTCAGGAATGTCTCCATTGATTGTTAGTAGCGTATTGGGTGCGATACGGTCACGTAATTTTTTGATCTCCGGAATTAGCTCCCAATGCGCATCTACTTGGCTCATTTCTTCTCTTGTACGTAAATGAATAGAAAGGTTCGCAATATCCTGTTTTAAAATATGCGTTAACCACTCCTCCCACTCATTTAACTCCTTAAAGCCAAGTCGTGTTTTCACACTGACAGGCAATCCGCCCGCTTTTGCTGCTTGAATAAGTTCTGCCGCAACGTCTGGACGCAGAATAAGGCCACTACCTTTCCCTCTCGATGCCACATTCGGTACAGGGCAACCCATATTAATATCGATACCTTTAAATCCTAGCTCTGCCATGCCAATACTCATTTGACGGAAATATTCGGGATTATCCCCCCAAATATGTGCCACTATTGGCTGTTCATCTTCTGTAAAAATCAAACGGCCACGCACACTTTTCATACCCTCTGGATGACAATAGCTATCCGAGTTTGTAAACTCTGTGAAAAATACATCCGGTCGACCGGCTTCACTTACTACGTGACGAAAAACAACATCTGTCACATCTTCCATTGGTGCAAGTACAAAAAATGGTCGTGGTAAATCACGCCAAAAATTATCTATCATTTCAAACTCAAATCCTCTCACTATGGATACAACTTCAACCAAGCCACACACTCCACATGCGTAGTATGCGGGAACATATCAACAGGCTGAACCTCCTGCGTTTTATACCCACCTTCTTCAAGCACCTTCAAATCACGAGCAAGTGTCGCAGGATTACATGATACATACACAACACGCTTTGGCTTCATGTCGATGATCGTGTTTAATAATGCTTCGTCACAACCTTTACGCGGTGGATCGACGACGATTGTGTCAGCAATGATGCCTTCTTTGTACCAGTTTGGGATGACTACTTCTGCTTCTCCTACTGCAAATTCAGCGTTTGTCATGTTGTTTAATGCAGCGTTTCGGTTTGCGTCTTCGATTGCTTCTGGGACGATTTCAACGCCGTATACTTTCTTTGCCTTTTGCGCTAGGAATAACGAGATTGATCCGATTCCGCAGTATGCATCGATGACTGTTTCGTTTCCATCTAGTTTTGCGTATTCTAATGCTTTGTCATACAGCACTTTCGTTTGTTCTGGGTTTACTTGATAGAAAGAACGTGCTGAGATGGCAAACTTAATGTCACCGATAAAGTCATAAATATATTCTGATCCGTATAAGACTGTTGTTTTGTCTCCAAAGATTACATTTGTACGTTTTGTATTTACGTTTTGGACAATTGATTTTACATTTGGGAACTTCGCTGTAATTTCTTCGATGAT
The DNA here is from genome assembly GCF_044764345.1 of Bacillus sp. NPDC094106. Lineage (NCBI taxonomy): Bacteria > Bacillati > Bacillota > Bacilli > Caryophanales > Bacillaceae > Bacillus > Bacillus sp. NPDC094106. The sequence goes on from NZ_JBIWHY010000009.1 coordinate 157,428, forward strand.
CGCCTCTTTGTTTGGAAGTTCTGCCGTACGTGTAATGAAGACAAGCATAATTTCCCCTGTTACTTGTCCATACCTAGCCATTACGTGACGAAGCGTTCCTTTATGGCGTTCTTCGTTGTACGCTGTGATGCCGTATTTTTCACAAATACGTCTTACTTCTTGAATTAAAGAATCGTTTTCTTCAGCTTGAATTAAGCATGTCTCCATATTAATGATGTCATGCGTTCCTTGACGGTAGAAACCTGCTACAAGTCCGCCTTCACGTTCTCCAATTGGTACTTGTGCTTTGTTTCTGTATACCCATGGATTTTTCATGCCAAGAACAGGGTGAACAGGTACATCAGAAAGTCCACCGATGCGCTGCATTACGTCACGAACTTGTTTTTCCTTCGCCTTTAGTTGTCCTTCATATGTTAAATGCTGAAGCTGACAACCTCCGCATTGATTATATACGGGACACTCTGCATCTTTGCGATATGGGCTTTCTGTATGAAGCTTCATTAAACGGCCAAATGCGAAATTCTTCTTTACTTTAATAATTTTGATTTGTGCTTCTTCACCTGATAATCCGTTTTTCACGAAAATAGGATATCCTTTTACTTTCGCAACACCGGCACCATCATGTGTTAAATCTTCAAATACTACATCTATAAACTCGTTTTTTTCAACTGGTGGCGTCATTTTATTACTCATTTTCCGACCTCTCTTTTTCATAACACTGCGTTACATTTTACCATACTCCCTCGCTCTTTAGCCATTGGAAGAAAAAATCTATTGACGACAATTCTTTATTAATGTTACGCTACAACTAATTAAATACGGACGATGTTACCTCATATATACTTGATAATATGGATCGAGAGTTTCTACCTGGCAACCGAAAATTGCTGGACTATGGGGAAAACTAATAAATATTAGCTTTTTTGTGTATACGAAGACTCATATTGGTTAGCTTTCTCTCATAGATGAAAGTAAATCCATATGGGTCTTTTTTATTTTTTACTTTTCTAAAAGGTCAGACATCTTACGTATGACATGAAACCTCTTCTATTTTATTATATAAATCCATTTTGATTTTCAAGCGTATAAGTCGCGGCTATGACGAACAAAAGGTGACCTGCTCTCGTTTTCTCTTTTTGGTTTCACTTGGCATGGGGCAAAAAAAGGATCTGACCGCTTCTATGTATGGCTAGATGCTCTCTCCCACCTAAAAAGAAAGGGTTTATGCCGTTTTTTCAATTTGTATTTATATAGTTATATAACGAGCGTTTTATGTAAAAACTTTATACGAACTTCTGAAAGGGGCAACTACATGCAATATGTAATAAGCGTTATCGGCATTCTTGTCGTTTTAGGTTTATGTTTTGCTTTGTCAAACGATAAAAGTAAAATCAACTTCCGTGCAATTGCTATTATGATTGTTTTCCAAATTTTAATTGGTTGGTTTATGTTTAGCACAAAAATTGGTCAGCAGATCATCATTTTCATTAGTAAAGTTTTCAACAAACTCATTAAACTTGGTACAACAGGTGTCGATTTTCTCTTTAATGGACTCCACAGAGACTTTGTCTTTTTCTTAAATGTATTATTAATTATTGTCTTTTTCTCAGCACTACTTTCTATTTTTAGTTATTTAGGTGTTTTACCATTCATCGTTCGCGTTGTCGGCGGTGTCATTTCTAAAATTACTGGTTTACCACGCGTTGAATCGTTCCATGCGGTAAACTCTGTATTCTTTGGTTCAAGTGAAGCATTAATTGTTATTAAAAACGACTTACAGCATTTTAATAAAAACCGTATGTTCATTATTTGCTGTTCTGCTATGAGCTCCGTTTCAGCTTCTGTAACAGCATCTTACGTTATGATGTTAGATGCAAAATATGTACTAGCAGCATTGCCTCTGAACCTATTCTCTAGCTTAATCGTTTGTTCACTATTAACACCAGTTGATACAGAGAAAGAAGATGAAAAAATCCAGAAATTTGATAGAAATCTATTTGGCGATAGCTTCATCGGTGCAATGATTAACGGTGCATTAGATGGTTTAAAAGTAGCTGGTATCGTTGCCGCTTTAATGATTGCCTTTATCGGGGTTATGGAAGTTGTAAACTATGTAATTAGTGCAGCTTCTGGTGCACTGGGACACGCTCTGACATTGCAACAAATCTTTGGTTATATTCTTGCCCCATTTGCATTCCTAATGGGTATTCCAGCACATGATATTATCCAAGCTGGTGGAATTATGGGAACAAAAATTACTCTAAATGAGTTCGTGGCAATTCTTGATTTAAAAGAAATTGCAAAAACGTTATCTCCACGTACAGTTGGAATCGTTACCGTATTCTTAATTAGCTTCGCAAGTATTAGCCAAATCGGTGCGATCGTTGGTACAATCCGTGCTCTTTCTGAGAAACAAGGAAGCGTCGCATCTAAGTTTGGTTGGAAAATGCTATTTGCATCAACACTTGCTTCTATTTTATCCGCTACAATTGCTGGATTATTTATTTAATAACGTGAAAATCTCCATCATACGATTTGTATGATGGAGATTTTTTTATTTTCCTCTCTTACTTTAAAATTAGCTTAATTCGCATTTCTAAATATACATAATATGTATTTTCGGTGTTATAATTTGTAAAAAATACATCGGAGGACTTTATGAAATTTCATGCTCTCGCTGATTTTTTACATTTATTAATTTTAAGTATGAAAAGCTATTATATGTGGGGAATGCCCATTTATGTATTTATCATCCCTTCTATTTTTGTATTAGGTTATATCATTATCGCTTCTAACAAGAAGAGAAAAAGAAGTGCCATTCGAAGTAGCTAATCTATTTTTCACTATAACCAGTTCCCTCAAAAATCATATTCCCCTCATTTTCTCCAAATGATATGATGAACAAGGGTATATCATTACATATATTTGAAACGCCCCATCACTTTTTATAGCGGTGGGGATTTCACTGTAATAGCGCGCAACATAATACACAATAGAAGGTGATCGTTATGAGAAAATACGCAGCAATTGCTTTATGTACATCTGCGATTCTAGCAGGCTGTACGACGAGTAATGCCAACCAAGAACCTAAAAAAGAGAAAAAGGTTCAAGAACAAGTAAAAAAACAAGAAGAGACTGTGCAACCACAAGGCAAAATTTCTTTTGATTCCATTACACATGAATCTACAAATACATCTATTCGTATGACAGATGTAAAAGACTCTTTAACTGAAGTGCAATATAAAATTTGGCGTACTGCGGATGGAAAAGAAAGTGCAAAATCTTTTTCATCTAAAGAAAAGGACAAGCAGTTTACAATTCCTTTTGATGTAAAGGAATTTGAAGGCAAACGCGGTGAATATCAAATTGAAGCATCTGGTGTAAAAGAAGATGGAAAGAGTATTCCGCTCACAAAATCTACTATTACATTCCAGCAGCATGTTCCTATTCTCATGTATCACGCCATTGATGATTATCATGGGCAAGGAATTAAAGATTTATTTGTATCTCCTGCCAACTTTGAAGCACAAATGAAGTACTTAAAAGAAAACGGTTATACGTTACTAACGTTTGAACGTTGGAATGATATAAATAAAGTCAATAAACCTATTTTTGTTACGTTTGATGATGGTATGAAAAATAATATGAATGCATTTCGCGTTTTACAAAAGTTAAAAGATGATACATTTAAACCAACCGCAACCGAATACATGATTGTTGATAACGTTGATGTAGAAGGTGCTTTATCCTCTGCAGAGATAAAAGAGATGGTTGACTCTGGTATCTTCTCTGTACAATCTCATACTGCAACACATGCTGATTTACCGAAAATCACAAACTATGAAGGAGAGTTAAAGGGCTCAAAAGAAAAACTAGAAAAGATTACAGGAAAGCCTGTTATTGCCATTGCATATCCATTTGGGCATGTCGATGATAAAGTCGTAGCAGAAACGAAAAAATATTATCAGTTTGCAACGACAACAAAACCAGGGCAATTCATTACGAAAGGCGAACCTGATGAGCTTTTAAAAATGAAACGCGTTCGTATACATAACACTACTACAGTTGAACAATTTGCATCTTCCATTAAATAAGTAAAAATAGCACTTAATATCATAAAAAAAATGAGTACGATACTTTGAGCATCGTACTCATTTTTACAATAAAGGTTAAAAATATGGCACGCTTTCAGCATACAAATGAAGAGATTCTTTTTATTATTATCCCATTAAATTGTTATAGTCTCACCATTGAACTTAGTAAAGGAAAATCCTTTAAACTTTTCGTTGTAGGTTCCTTTATGGTCTTGAAGGATTCCAATTGCTACTGCTTCACCTAGATTTAAGCCCTCAATCATGTCAGAACGCCAGTGAACACCAGCTATATCACGACCGATACCAATATTGGAAGCAAGTTTATTCAATTCCCCTCCCACCTTCAAAGGTTTTCCTGAGTAAGGAAGCAAAGAAAGACCATCTGAACTCGCTACAACTGGTTTGGGAATTACAAAAGATTCATTAAAAAATGCCTTCAATACAGTGACACCAGCTCCTACAATACAAGCATGGCCAGCTGGATAAGCTGGATGGGCCGGACAACCTTCAGGATAGGCCATAGGCAGTAAATAAGTACCAAACCTGCTAAAAACTTCAGAAACAGCTTGCGAATCCAGTAATTCTGGATGAATAGGATAATTGGTACCACCTGTTAAATGATTATGAACACGTCCACCAAACTCTTCAGGGCGGATTCTACGGTGAACTAAAAATTTTTGGAACCAAGCAGCTTCGAGTGCTGCATTTGCCGTCCTACCCACCAAATCTAGAATATGTGGGGCACCGAAGGTAACAAAACCAACTTGAGTTTCTGAATACAAATAAGGATTATTGGGTGATAATGCTTCTTCTCCAAAACTGAGTAACATTAAACATGCAGAAAGGCAGGCCTGGTAGGAAAAATCCCGATGAACGAATTTACCTAAATCACGCCCATTGCGGATATAGCGAGGGGTAGAATCGAGTAAAAGATCATTCGGAGATAAACCGTTTTGAATATCCAACCATTCTTTATAAGAAGTCATATAGTCTTTACTAGGTAATGCAGTACGATATCGTTGGACAATTGTTGTAGCTCCATAGGGGACATCTTTCCATAAAAATTGAGAGATATAAGGTCCGATAAGGTCACCTGGTGTACCTCCACGAAACAAGGTACCTGTAGTAACTTCCCCCTTAACTTTCGGCCCACGAAAATCCGATAAAATTGATAATTCAGAAGCAGCCGTATGGGTAAGCGGATTGCTATCATATTCCGTAAAAGGCACATCACGTATCAATGCCTGCCAGTACAATTCAGTCATTTCACTTGCCATCCAGGCACTACTAAAAGCTGGTGGTACAGCGACACTTAAATGATGAGAATCTGGCCCTACAAGTCCATAAACATAAGCAGCTTGCGGATTGGTAAGCTTTACATCACCACCGAGAGTTAGACGTTCAAAATCATATGGTTTCCCCTTCTGAAGTGCCAAACTCCATTTATTATAAGCAGAGAGGTCAACTTCACCCAAGCCATTATGCGGCAGGGTTTTAGAAAAACTAGCGATTTTATTGTAAAAAAGCTTTTCGTCTTCATTACATAGTTGGCTTGGAAGAGGAAGATTTTTTTGGTAATTTGCAGCTTTAAGACGAATCTGAAATGCCTTGTCACGACGCCTACATGGAGATATAGGTCCTATATCACAATCTTTTTCTTTCTGTCTCATATGTGGTGGATGCCAAACTTCTCCTTTTCGATTAGAATCTTTTGTCATGTTCCCATCCTTCCATACTCTATCTTTATGTATTCATAATAAATAAAGATAGAGTAATCTATTTCATTTTGAATTCTATTTAATATATTCATATCAACCTAATCATGCCACTAAATCGATTACCCTTTGTTGTCACAAACAGTCGAAGAAACAAAAGATCGGGATTAATATAACCTAGACTCTATTTATATTTTTTGAATTTTCTTGTATTATATGAAATAAGAAATTTTTTTAATAAAGGAGATTATCATATGTCATTTGAAAAAACGTTAGAAAAATATGCTGCTCTTGCAGTTAATGTCGGTGTTAATATTCAGCCTGGACAAACATTATCAATTAATGCACCGCTTGAAGCTGCTCCATTTGTACGCCTTGTTACAGAAAAAGCTTATAAATCTGGTGCAAAGCATGTATATGTCGATTGGAACGACGAAATATTAACTCGCTTGAAATTTGATTTAGCTCCCGAAGAAGCATTTGCTGAATTCCCTTCATGGAAAGCTCATGCACGTGAAGAATTAGCAAAAGAAGGCGCAGCCTTTATGTCTATTTATGCGGAAAACCCTGATTTATTAAAGGGTGTAGATGCAAAACGAATTGCAACTGCTCATAAAGTTGCTGGCGAAGCGATGAAAGTATACCGTGATTATGTACAGGCTGATAAAGTAAGCTGGTGTGTAATCTCTGTTCCTACAAAAGAATGGGCTGCAAAAGTATTCCCTGATGTAGCACCAGAACAACAAGAAGAAAAACTATGGGATGCAATTTTCCAAGCAACTCGTGCAAACCTAGAAAACCCTGTTGAAGCATGGAAAGAACATGATAAAACATTACATACAAAAGTAGACTACTTAAATGAAAAACATTATAAAGCTCTTCACTATACAGGTCCTGGAACAGATTTAACAATTGAACTTCCAGAAAAACATATATGGGCGGGCGCTGGTAGCTTAAACGAAAAGAATGTACCATTTATGGCTAACATTCCAACAGAAGAAGTCTTTACTATGCCATTAAAAACGGGTGTAAATGGACAAGTATCAAGCACAAAACCATTGGTATTTGCAGGTAACATTATCGATAACTTTACACTGACATTCGAAAATGGACGCATTATCGACTATAAAGCTGATGTTGGTGAAGAAGCACTAAAACACTTAATAGAAACAGATGAAGGCTCACACTTCTTAGGAGAAGTTGCATTAGTACCTCATGATTCACCGATTTCTAATACAAACATTTTATTCTATAATACGCTATTTGACGAAAACGCATCTTGCCATTTAGCAATCGGGAATGCTTATGCATTTAACTTAGTTGGCGGTAAAACAATGACAAAAGAAGAACTTGCAGAAAATGGGGCAAACGCTAGTATTACACATGAAGACTTTATGATTGGTTCCGCGGAACTTGATATTGATGGTATTACAGCTGATGGTACACATGAACCAATTTTCCGTAAAGGTAACTGGGCATTTTAATAGACAATAAAAACGCTATATATACATCAATTAAAAAATCGACATACAACCCCTCTTTTTAGATGGGAGAGAGCATCTGGCCATGCATAGAAGCGGTCAGGGCCTTTTTCTGCCACATGCGATGTTTAAAAGTGCAGGTCATGTTGTATTCTGCATAGCAGGGATTTAGATGTCGAAAAATTAAAATGGATTTATATAGCTTAACATTCAGGATTTCCTAAGATAAGTTAGAAATATTACTACAATAAAAAACACTCTTTTTTAGAGTGTTTTTTATTGTAGTATTAATTATTTGAATTCTTACTCGTGTAACTTGCTTTAATCTCTTTGGCCTTAATTTGTATTTCATCAGTAATAACAATATTAATGTTTCCTGCTACTTTTTTGTATTCCTGAATTAATGAGTTAGCGTTTTGATTAAACGTTATTAAACTGCCGCTAGGAGACTGAACTTGTTCATTAAGAGCTGTTACAATTTCGAATATCTTTTTGTATTCTTCATATACTTCTTTATATTTATTAGGTTGTTCTTTTGCAGCTTCCGAAACTACTTTTAACTCTTTCCCCATACCTTCATAAAGTATATTAGCACCGCTAATCATTACTTTAGATTCTTCTTTCTTTGAAGATATAGCTGCATTGAAATCTCTTCGATTATTGATAGCATCTGACCATGTTGTAGAGTATCCAGATAATACTTGTGTTGCAAAAAATTCAAAGGAATCGATATCAGTATAAAAAGTTGCCGCTGATGTTAAATATTCCGCTTCTTGTTTCTTTTGAGCTTCAGCTTTCTGATAATCTTCTTGAATATTTGCAAGCGTTGATACAGTAGTTGCAAGAACGATTAATGATACTACTGATGCTCCAAATAATATGGCTGATGTGATGAACAATTTTTTCGCTTCCATTTTTTTTATGCTCTTAACTATTCCATTAATAAGAAAACCTAGCGATATAACAAAAGTAATTATCACCAAGAACGTAAAAGTAATTGCTACAGAATTCCCCAATATATAACCTAGTCCGAATCCAGTATCACCATATAAACTGTAACTCCTGAATAGACCAATTATAAACAATAAAGATAGTACTGCTACACTTATTAAAATAAGTGTCTTTCTAGATAATTTCACTCGTATTCCTCCAATAAGCTGTTTTTCTAAGATGTACAAAATGTAAGATTTACCGACCTATCATATCAAAACTCATCGTGATGATTTGTCGAATAATGTCGAAAATTAAAAGTTAATTAACATCATTAAAAGAAATTAACAGGAAGACTATTAAGAAAAACATTTATTCCCAAATACATATAATTTAACATGTAAATAACTAGAAAATGATGTAGGCAAGCTAAAGCAGAAATAGCCTTTTCACATATATATTCATCCTACATTTCAATATAAAAATTCGTGCAATCAAAAAAGCTATCTTCCTCAGAAGATAGCCTTTTACGATGCTGACGACACCTTCAATCCAATCACGCCTAGAACAATGAAAAGGATACAAAACGCTTGAAATAAGCTAATATGCTCCTTAAAAAAGTAGACGCTAATAATGGTAATAAGTAGTGTCCCTAAACCGGACCAGATTGCATACGCAATGCTTAAATGAATCTTTTTAACAACTATGGCAAACACGCTAAAACAAATTCCGTAAAATACGAAGATTAGTACACTTGGAACCAATTTTGTTAAACCATTTGATAACTTCATTGCGACAGTTCCAGCAACTTCAAATATAATCGTTACAAGTAATAATAGCCAATATACCATCTAGATCCCCTTATCTGTTAACTTATAGAGATTCTAGTATACTATTTTTATTTCTTTCCATATATACATCAATTAAAAAACCGACATAAAACCCCTCTTTTTAGGTGGGAGAGAGCATCTATTCATGCATAGAAGCGGTCAGGGCCTTTTTCTGCCACATGCGAAGTAACAACAGAAAGAGCAAACGAGTGCAGGTTACTTTTTATCCTACATAGCAGGGATGTAGATGTCGAAAAATGAAAATGGATTTATATAAACAAGATTGCACCTATTATAATCCTAATGAAATATATTTAATTTCTAGATACTCCTCGATTCCAAAGTGACCGCCTTCACGACCAATACCACTTTCTTTAAATCCACCAAACGGAGCTTGTGCAACGGATGGAAGTCCATCGTTTAAGCCAATAATTCCATATTCTAATGCTTCACTAATTTGAAATGCTTGGCTAATGTCTTTTGTAAATACATACGCAGCTAAACCGTACGGTGTATTATTTGCACGTTCAATGACTTCTTCTACCGTTTCAAATTTCGCAACAGGTGCAACTGGGCCGAACGTTTCTTCATTCATACATAACATTGTATCGTTTGCGCCTCCAATTACAGTTGGCTCAATGAAATGACCATTTAACTCTGTAAGTGTTTTGCCTCCATAGAGGATTTCGCCGCCCTTTTGGATTGCATCTTCAATATGCTCCTGTGCTTTTTCTACAGCGTTTGCATCGATAAGTGGACCTACAGTCGTACCTTCTCCAAATCCATCTCCTACTTTAAGCTGACCTACTGCCTTTTGAAACTTCTCTGTAAATTCTCCGTACACTGCTTCTTGTACGAATACACGGTTTGTACATATACATGTTTGTCCAGCGTTACGGAATTTCGAACCAATCACTGCTTCTACCGCTTTATCTAAATCCGCATCGTTCATTACAATAAACGGAGCATGCCCACCTAGCTCAAGTGAAACTTTTTTCATCGTTTTCGCAGCACCAGACATTAACTCTTTTCCAATTTCAGTTGATCCTGTGAATGAAACTTTTCTCACACGCCCATCGTCCATCCAAGTATCTGCGATTGCCTTTGCACTACCTGTTACAATGTTTAAAACACCTTTTGGAATGTCCGCTTCATGTGCTAATTCAGCTAATTTCAATGCAGTTAATGGTGTTTGACTTGCCGGTTTCACAACCGCTGTACAACCCGCTGCAAGTGCTGGTGCTACCTTTCTCGTAATCATCGCTGCTGGAAAATTCCATGGTGTAATCGCCGCAATAACGCCAACTGGTTGCTTCGTTACTAAAATGCGTTTATTCGGATGAGAAGCTGGAATCATTTCGCCGTATACTCGTTTTCCCTCTTCTGCATACCACTCTACAAAACTATTTGCATAGTTTACTTCTCCAAGTGCTTCTGCGAACGGCTTTCCTTGTTCTTTTGTCATAATCGCTGCGATTTCTTCTTTATTTTCATCAATTAGTACAAACCACTTTTTTAACTTTTCTGCCCGTTCAGCCGCTGTTAATTTTGACCAAGATTTAAAAGCCTCGTGTGCAGCATCAACTGCTTGCTTCGCTTCCGTAACTCCGCCCTTTGGTACAGTTGCAAATATTTCTTGCGTCGCTGGATTATTAATTTCAATTTGCTCTTGTAATTGAATCCATTCCCCATTTATATACATCGCTTTTTGATCTAAATTTACATACGTCGCTTTCTTATCCAATGTTTTCTTCCTCCTTTATGAATTTATTAATTTTCCTAGTAGCTGCAGATTGACTTATTTTCAAAAACTCTGCTACTTTGTAACTTGATCCATATGTTTTATACGCTTTAAGAATGATATTCCGTTCTACTTCCTCTAGCATTTTATAGAGACTTTGGCCGGATTGCTCAACTGTTGATTCCTGCATAGATAATGGTAAATCTTCTATCGTGACAACATCATCTGCAGTAATGACAATCCTTTCAATTACGTTTTCTATTTCTCTATTATTTCCTTCCCAAGGATACCCTACAAACATTTGTAAAGTACTAGGAGCTAGTTTCACATCGCGTCCATACTTTTCATTAAAGTGCTGTAAGTAGTGATAGATTAACGGCAAAATATCTTCCGTTCTCTCGCGAAGTGGAGGGATTTGAATAGGTATTACATTTAAACGGTAATATAAGTCTTTCCGAAACGTCCCTTGTTTTACCATTTCAGCTAAATCTCTATTCGTAGCTGCCACAATACGAACATCTACCTTTTTTAGCTCTCTGCCTCCGACTGGACGGAATGTTTTTTCCTGTAATACTTGCAACAGTTTCGCTTGAATTTCAAGCGGCATTTCACCAATTTCATCTAAGAAAAGGGTCCCTTTATGAGCTAACTCTAAAATTCCTTTTTTTCCTTCACGGTTTGCCCCTGTAAATGAACCACCTGAGTAACCGAATAGTTCCGATTCAATTAAATTTGTCGGTAATGCCGCACAGTTAATTTCATAAAACATTTGATTTTTCCGATGACTTACTTCATGCAAATGACGTACTAATCTACTTTTTCCTACTCCAGTCTCACCTAAAATAAGAACCGTACTATCTACTACGGATACTTTTTTGATTGTTGTAACTATTTTTTGCATAGCTACACTTTTAAAAATAAGCCCTTCATACTCATACGTTTCTCTTAACTCTTTTTTATATGTCTTTAACTGATTATCCATCTCCTCTACCTTTCTTCGTAATTGGTAGAGTTCAGTAAGATCACGTGAATAACTAATTACTCTTCGTAAATTCCCTTGTTCATCGAATACAGGCCTTGTACGAACATGTAAATATTCTCCTGACTTCGTTGTCTGAACAAGTTCAATTGGCTTTTTCTTCTCAATCACTTCTAATGTCGCAGATGGATAAAAAATCCCTTCTTTTTGTAACTCTTTTACATGCTTACCTACTAGCTCCTCAGCAGATAATTGATAGTGTCTTTCACATGTACTATTTACACGGACAACAGTGCCTTCCTCATCTGTTACAAAAATCTCGTCAAAAGCATATTCAAATACATCTTTTAAATCCATAAATGCTCGTTCCTTTTCTGCAACCATTCCAGCCACTCCTCAAATTCAAGTCCATTTCTTCACCTTAATACCTCTTACATTTCATTATAAAGTGAAATCTTTATTTAAGGGAATTTTCTGTACCTTTTCACAAAGTAAACGAGAATGGTCGCAAATATGTTATAGATGATTCTATTATTTATACACGAGCTATATCTGCTTGCTCAAAACACGCCTGCAAAGAATCTTCAATAATTGTAAGCCCTTCTTCTAATTGTTCATCTGTAATAACCAATGGCATTAATACACGAATTACATTCCCATATGTTCCTGCAGATAATAGAAGTAATCCACGCTTATTCGCTTCCGCACATAAATTTGCTGTTAATGCTTTATCAGGCTCTTTTGTTGCACGATCTTTAACAAGCTCAAATGCACACATCGCTCCTAAACCACGGACATTACCAATACAATTATATTTGTTTTTCATCTCTTCAAATCGATCCATCACAACTTTCCCGACCTGCATAGCTCGATCATTTAGTTTTTCTTTTTCTATTACATCAAGAACAGCTAGTGCCGCAGCGCATCCTAATGGACTTCCAGCATATGTTCCGCCTAACTCTCCTGGTGCCGCTTCATTCATCACTTCTTTTCGGCCAATGACGCCACTAATTGGAACCCCTGCACCTAATGATTTGGAAACAGTAATTAAATCTGGAACTACATCATAATGGTCAATTGCAAAATATTTTCCTGTACGGCTAAAGCCAGTTTGAATTTCATCAGCTACGAATAAAATGCCATGTTCAGAGCAAAGACGACGTACTTCTTGCACAAATTTTTTGCTTGGAACAATGAAACCACCTTCACCTTGAACAGGCTCCATTACAACGGCTGCTATGCTTTCTGGGGCAACTTCTGATATTAAGAAGTTCTTAAATTCTTCAATGATAAAGTTATCGTATTGTTCGTCTGTTAACCCTTCTGGGCGACGGTATTCATATGGGAATGGCGCTTTATATACTTCTGGAGCAAATGGGCCGAACCCGAATTTATAAGGCTTTACTTTACTTGTCATCGTCATTGTCATCAATGTACGACCGTGAAATCCTTTTGAAAACGCAATGATGCCAGGTCTTTTCGTATATTTCCGAGCAATTTTCACCGCATTTTCAACTGCTTCAGCACCGCTATTTAAAAATAGTACCTGTTTATCAAAACTTCCAGGGGCTAACGCAGCAAGCTTCTCTGCTAGCTCAATATAAGGTTCATACATCATTACATTAAAACCAGTATGAATATATTGATCTACTTGTTTATGCAGTGCTTCTTTAACTGCAGGATGACAATGTCCCACATTAATCGTTCCAATTGCTCCTGCAAAGTCGATAAATTGATTTCCATCTACATCTGTTACAAGTGCACCATCTGCTGACTGTACAAATGTTGAAATACCGTTACTCACACCTCTTGGTACAATATTTTGACGACGTTCTAATAAGGAAGATGCTTTCGGTCCTGGAATTTGTTCATTTACTTTGGCATACTTTTTTGTATTCATCGTTTCTCCCATCCTTTTCTATGCAATAGTTTTCTTTTTTCTATTGCAAGATGTATGCCAACTTATAAATGCAATGCCCTTCTAATTCTCTTCGTATTTCGACATATAAAATAAGTCTATAAAGACTTATTTTAAGTCCTTATAAACTTATTTTATTTGTACATTAGAGACTTCCACCTGTCCCAAATTCATTCACCAGAACTAGAAATAAGCCCCGCAGAATTTAACACAAGGTAAGCAAGCGGCGCTAACGTTTGACAATCACCCGCCTTAGAAATGGCTCCAATTGTATAACAATCTCCATTATTTTTCGCTAAATATAAAGAGGATGCCTTTATAGGACATCCTCTTTATGTTCAGGAACAAATAGTTCAAGACAATGATATATATTTTCAAATTCCATCGGTGCGTCTCCGCCATATTCACCATCTAAGTTAATCATTAATTTATCTGGTGAATGAACTTTAATACGATTCGCCTGGGTATATAAAACTTTTGGATTATTAATATGCTCACCGCGCTGGGCCTGTGTTGCTGCTTTAATTAAATCAGCAATAGAACCTTTTTTCAGCACTAATAAGTCAAATAAACCATCATTAATAGACGCATATGGAGCTACTTTTTCAAACCCACCAACTGAACGCGTATTCGTAATTAAAAACATCGTAATTTCTTCTTGTAATAACTTTCCATCATACTCAATCTCAACATATGTTGGATGTAGGGATGGTAACATTTCAATGCCTTTTAAATAATAAGCAAGTTGTCCGAGTACTGTTTTTAACTTACTTGGTACTTCATATGTTAATTCTGTAATACGTCCGCCACCAGCAATGTTAATAAAATATGTATCGTTCGCTCTACCAAGGTCTAGCGGAACTGTCTTACCTTCACAAATAATATCTGCAGCATCTTCAATAGAACGAGGCACACCGATTGCACGTGCAAAATCATTTGTCGTTCCAACTGGAATAATCCCAAACTTCGGACGATGTTCGTTTCCTACTAAACCATTTACCACTTCATTTAGCGTACCGTCACCACCTGCTGCGATGACAACGTCAAACTTGCGTTCCGCAGCTTGCCTCGCCGCGACAGTCGCGTCTCCAGATCCAGTTGTTGCATGACAAGATGTTTCATATCCAGCTTGTTCTAATTTTTGTAGTACTTCTGGCAAGCTTTTCTTAAATAGTTCTCGACCAGAAGTAGGATTATAAATTATTCTCGCTCGCTTCATCATTCGTTAGCACAGGAAATTTCTCATTCATCATTCATAGAAAAAGAATATACCGAACCTTTATTCAGCATTCCTATGCCTACCTCCTCTCATCTCCATATCCTTCTTTTATCCTGATTTAAAAGGACAAGTAAGAACCCGCGTTCTTACCGCTCTACATCAGCAGAAGTATAAGAAACAATCCGCTAATGAAAGTTTTGCTTTATGTAACCAAGCAATATATATCATTTCATTCTTCCTAGTACTTTCTGTTTCTTACATACAAAACAGGGGATTAACAAGTATCTCATATTTCACAAGATGAAAAACTCTCTATGTCTAGATTTATCATTATTCCCACCTTTTTGCAACTATCATACCATAGTTGCTATACAAACATTGTCTCACATTTGTTAGTTAATCAAACGTTTGTTTAAATAAATTTCTTAATTTAAACAAACGTTTGATTAACTCAGAAAAAACACCCAAATATGGGTGCTTTCTCTGTTTAATCTTTACTATTTGATAACTGTTTTGTCTAGTTCCAGCGGCTAGAACAGTCAGTCGTTTCGGCCTCCTCTAACGAAGCAAAAAGTGCTTCTCTGTCGAACGCTCCAACGCCTTCCTGCTCTCGCTTTGTTTTATTATCGCTTGTTAATTTCTTCAAGTAAGATTTTGTTAACAAGTGGTGGGTTAGCTTGTCCTTTTGTTGCCTTCATAATTTGACCAACTAAGAAGCCAATTGCACGGTCTTTACCGTTTTTGAAATCTTCAATAGATTGTTCGTTATTATCAAGAATTTCTGTTACGATTTTACGAAGTGCTCCTTCGTCAGAAATTTGAACAAGGCCTTTTGCTTTTACGATTTCTTCTGGGTCTCCACCTTTTTCAATTAATTCGTTAAATACTTTTTTCGCAATTTTAGACGAAATTGTACCTTTTTCAATTAATTGAACCATTTTAGATAGACCAGCCGGCGTTAATGCTACGTCTTTTAATTCTTTTTGTTGTTTGTTTAGGTATGCAAGTACTTCACCCATTAACCAGTTTGATGTTAATTTCGCATCCGCACCGTCTGCAACTGTTGCTTCAAAGAAATCAGACATCTCTTTTGTTAACGTTAATACGTGTGCATCATAAGCTGGTAAGCCAAGCTCTGCAACATAGCGTACTTTACGAGCATCTGGAAGTTCCGGAATAGAAGCACGAACTTCTTCTTTCCACTCGTCATCGATGTAAAGTTCAACTAAATCCGGCTCTGGGAAGTAACGGTAATCATCAGATCCTTCTTTCACACGCATTAAGATTGTTTTCTTCGTTGCTTCATCGTAACGACGTGTTTCTTGTTGAATGATACCACCAGATAATAATTCTTTTTCTTGGCGTACTTGCTCATGCTCAAGACCTTTTTGTACGTAAGTGAAAGAGTTTAAGTTTTTCAGTTCTGCTTTTGTACCGAACTTCTCTTGTCCAACTGGACGAAGTGAAATATTCGCATCACAACGAAGAGAACCTTCTTCCATCTTACAATCAGATACGCCAGTGTATTGAATGATTGATTTTAACTTCTCTAAGTATGCGTATGCTTCTTCTGGCGTACGCATATCTGGCTCAGACACGATCTCGATTAAAGGCATACCTTGACGGTTATAGTCTACTAATGAACCTTCACTTGTATGCGTTGATTTACCAGCATCTTCTTCTAAATGAAGACGTGTAATACCAATACGTTTCTTTTTACCGTCTACTTCAATTTCAATCCAACCATTTTCTCCAATTGGCTTATCAAATTGAGAGATTTGGTAAGCTTTCGGATTATCTGGATAGAAATAGTTTTTACGGTCAAACTTCGTTTCCGTTGCGATTTCACAGTTTAATGCCATCGCAGCTTTCATTGCAAAGTTAACTGCTTCTTTATTTAAAGTTGGAAGTACCCCTGGATATCCTAAGTCAATTACACTCGTTTGTGTATTTGGCTCCGCTCCGAATTCTGTTGGACTCGCAGAGAAAATTTTCGAATTTGTTTTTAACTCAACGTGAACCTCTAAACCAATAATTGTTTCTAAATTCATCTATGCTCGCCTCCTTACAGACTTGCTTTTTTTGTATGATAGTCTGTTGCTTGCTCAAACGCATGTGCAACGCGGTAAATTGTCGCTTCATCGAAGTGTTTACCAATGATTTGTAAACCAAGTGGCATGTTGTTAGCACCGAATCCACATGGAACAGAAATCGCTGGAACACCTGCTAAGTTTACTGGGATTGTTAAAATGTCATTTGCATACATTGTCATTGGATCGTCCACTTTTTCGCCCACTTTAAATGCTGGAGTTGGCGTTGTTGGCCCAATAATAACATCGTAGTTAGCAAATACATTTTCAAAGTCGTTTTTAATTAATGTACGTACTTGTTGTGCTTTTTTGTAATATGCATCATAGTAACCAGAGCTAAGAGCAAATGTACCAAGCATAATACGACGTTTTACTTCATCACCGAAACCTTCGCTACGCGTGTTTTTGTAAAGATCTAATAAATTATTTACGTTATCAGAACGAACACCGTAACGTACGCCATCGAAGCGTGAAAGGTTAGCAGATGCTTCAGAAGAAGATAATAAGTAATACGTTGCTAGAGCGTATTTAGAGTGCGGAAGAGATACTTCCTCCCAAGTTGCGCCCATACCTTCTAATACTTTTAAAGCAGCTAGTACTGACTCACGAGCTTCTTCGCCAACACCTTCGCCTAAGTATTCTTTCGGTACAGCAATGCGTAAACCTTTAACGTCGCCTGTTAAACCAGCTAAATAGTTACCTACTTCAACATTTGCAGAAGTTGCATCCATACGGTCAATACCTGAAATAGCTTGTAATAAGTATGCATTATCTTCTACTGTACGTGTAATCGGTCCGATTTGGTCAAGTGAAGATGCGAATGCAACTAAACCATAACGAGATACGCGTCCGTAAGTTGGTTTTAAACCTACAACACCGCAATATGCAGCTGGCTGACGGATAGAACCACCCGTATCAGAACCTAGAGAGAATAATACTTCTCCTGCTGCTACTGCTGCTGCAGAACCACCACTAGATCCACCTGGAACGTAATCTAAGTTCCATGGGTTTTTCGTAGCATAGAAGCCTGAGTTTTCGTTTGAAGAACCCATTGCGAATTCGTCCATATTTAATTTACCGATTGTAATTGTGTCAGCAGCTTTTAACTTTTGCACAACTGTCGCATCATAAATTGGATCGAAGTTTGCTAATATTTTACTCGCACAAGTTGTACGAAGACCGTTAGTTACAATGTTATCTTTTACACCGATTGGCATACCAAATAATAGACCATTATCCTCAGCGCCAATCTTTGCATCTAATTCTTTCGCTTTCGCACGTGCATTTTCTTCATCTAATGTAAGAAATGCTTTTACGTTATCTTCAACATCCGCAATACGTTTGTAAGATTCCTCTACTAAATCCGTAACGGAAATTTCTTTGTTGTTTAATTTCTTATGTAACTCTGATACAGAATGATCAAATAATGACATCGAAATTCCCCTCCTCTATTCTAATACTGCTGGAACACGGATTTGATTATCTTTGTGATCCGGTGCATTTTTTAATACTTCTTCTACTGGTAAACCTTTTTCTGGTACATCTTCACGCATAACGTTTTTCATAGTTAATACGTGAGTTGTTGGTTTTACATCTGTTGTATCTAATTCATTTAACTGTTCTGCAAATGTAACAATTGCATCGAGTTGTTTTTGAAATTTTTCTGCCTCTTGATCAGTAATTGCAAGACGTGCTAAATGTGCTACGTGCTTTACATTCTCAACGGAAATTCTTGACACGGCTAGGCCACCTCCATAATATATCGTTCAATCTACAATACTATTGATGATACCAAATTTTCAGTACTTCAAGCAAGTCAACACATGGCACTTACAGCATTTTTACATAAAAAAAGAAAGGCTTCTGCCTTTCCTCTCCATTTATTCTTTATCTAGCGGTTCTTGTTTCGGTAAACGCTCGTTATCTTCTTCATTATCACGAATTGTTTTTTGTAGTACAAAACAGGACATTGTTAAAAATAATGTACCTATTAAATAATATCCTTTTACGCTAAGTGTTTCATCTAATGTATAAATACCAATTAACATACCGGAAAGCGCACAAACAAATGAAGTCCATGCTAAAAATGTAAACGCTTGGGTATTTCTTCTCCTCATGGTTCTCCCCCTTGCAGCTGTACATCCATAATAGATAAGTATATTACTATGATGGATTTTTATGTTATATAAATCCATTTTCATTTTTCGACATCTAAATCCCTGCTATGTAGAATAAAAAATAACTTGCACTCGTTTGCTCGTTCTGTTTTTACTTCGCATGTGGCAGGAAAAGACCCTGACCGCATGGCCAGATGCTCTCTCCCATCTAAAAAGAGGGATTTTATGTCGTTTTTTAAATTGATGTATATATAAATATGTTTATCTGTTTATTACTCTATCACATACATTTTCTATTATAAAGTTTATTTTTTATTTAATCTGAAAAAACAAATAATAATTGTTTGACATTTATTTCAAACATACATACAATAGAAATAAATATTACGAACCTCGAAATATACAGGAGTGGAAATAATTGTTGCAATATGAACATTTTTTAGATTTACTGCTAGATAACGCCAAGAAGCTTTTCTATCCAGAAGAATGGGTAAGCCTTGATTTATCACTTTCTAAAACAGAAGTATTCTGTCTGTTATGGATGGAGCGAAATACAGATATTACAATGACGAAAATCACCGAGCTTCTCGATATTCCAATGAGCACAACGACGGGTGTTGTTAATCGTCTTGTAAAAAAAGGATATATTGAGCGCTATCGTAATGAAAGGGATCGACGTATTGTATTAATTCGCTTAACAGAAACGGGCGTACAGCTCGTTGGAGAAGTGAAACAAAATGCTGCTCATTACTTTAATCTTGTGACGGAAGCATTATCGGAAGAAGAGAAAGCATTCTTACTGCAAATCGTCCAAAAGATTATGAATCATATCGCTACGTCTCAACAAGAACAAGTCGAAAAGCTTCCTACACCTAAGATGAAAAACATTCCGATTGAATAAAGCCCTTTATGGGTTTTTATTTAAACATATATTTCGACACTCGTAATATTCGACTACCGAAACAAAGGGGATGTAAATATGAGAATTATTTTGTATACAGGTAAAGGCGGCGTAGGAAAAACTAGCATTTCAGCAGCAACCGCTCTTCAAAGTGCAAAGCAAGGGTTAAAAACATTAGTGATGAGCACCGATCCAGCTCATAGTTTAGGAGATTCATTCGGCATAAAATTATCTTCTGAACCAAAGGAAATCCGTGAGAACTTATGGGCGCAAGAAATCAATACAATTTATGAAATGGAAAAAGGCTGGGGGAAATTACAAAAATATATTACATTATTGTTCACATCAAAAGCAGCTGACGATATTACAACAGAGGAACTAACGATGTTTCCTGGCATGGAAGATTTAATTAGTTTGCTGCGTGTGCTCGATTACTATAAACAAAAAACATATGATGTCATCATTATTGACTGTGCACCAACAGGAGAAACTCTCGCCATGTTAAGCTTTCCTGATATGCTCGGCTGGTGGATGGAAAAACTCTTTCCGATTAAAAGAAAAGTGTTAAAGGTTGTCCGCCCTGTTGCACAGCCATTACTTGGTGTCCCGCTTCCTACTGATGATATTATGGATGAATTAACAAACACACTTGAGCAGCTAGGAGAAATGCGTGATATTTTATCTAACCGGGAAGTAACAAGTATTCGCGTTGTTGTAAATCCTGAAAAAATGGTTATTAAAGAAGCTCAGCGCAGTTTTACCTATTTGAACTTATATGATTACAATGTCGATGCCATCATGATTAACCGTGTCATCCCTAATACTGTTACGGACTCCTACTTCCAAGCATGGAAAGATGCACAAAAGAAATATAAAGCATTAATTCAAGATAGCTTCCAACCGCTTCCTATTTATGAAGCTCCAATGTTTGAACAAGAAGTAGTCGGCTTACCGATGCTAGAGCGTGTAGGAGATGCATTATTCAAAGACGATTTAGAACCAACCGCTGTAAAATTTAACGGGCGTACACAATATGTAAAAAAAGATGGGGATGAATATATTTTTGTTCTTTCTATTCCTTTCTCTGATAAAAGTGAACTATCGTTAAATCAAAAAGGTGATGAGCTTATCATTCGCGCAGGCTCTGTCAAACGGAACATTACGTTGCCAAAAACATTGACACACTTATCCGTTCAAGGTGCAAAATTTGAAGGAGATGTACTAAACATTCGTTTTGGAGGTGTGGTTCATGCATGAGGAATTATTAAGAAAAGTCATTCGCAGGAAAATAGAAGTTGGGATGTATATCCTCGATGAACTACCAACTCCCATTCAACATTCTGCTAAAAAATTTCTAAACATCTTACAAGAAGAGCTTTCTTCTTGTAAGCAAGAAAAAACACAAACTACGAAAAGCAACTTACAAAGTATTACGATTGAATAATAAAAAAGGACCAGGAAAATTCCTGGTCTTTTCACTCTACCTAACAGACATTAAATTCTATGCTATACAGAATTGGAAGGTACAAAATTAGGGTACTGTCTGTTATGTATGATTATATGTTGAACGAGCTAACAACGGAGGGGGTCCCACTGTTAGTTCATTAAACCCGATATTATTTTACGATTTTTTCAAGCTCATCAAGTGGAAGATCTACTGAAATGGAACCATTTTTTGTTTCTTTCTTAATCGCGTCTGTTACCTCTTTTGAATGATACAATTCAATTACTTTTTTCAATGTTGGATTGTTTTTATCTTTCGTACGAGCTGCGAAAATATTAATATATGGTTTCGCATTTTCATTTTTTGGATCTTCTAAGAAGATAGGGTCTTTCGCTGGGTCTAAACCAGCTTGGCCAGCAACACCATTATTAATAACGGAAGCTGCTACATCTTTTAATACACGAGGTGTTTGCTGTGCAATAACCGGTGTAATTTTTAATTTCTTTGGATTTTCAGCAATACCACTTGGATCACCAAATAGACCAAAGTCTTTTTTCAGTTTCAATAATCCAGCTGCATCAAGAAGTTTTAATGCACGCGCCTGGTTCGTTGGATCATTAGGAATTGCAATTTCTGAACCATCTGGAATTTCATTTGGTTTTTTATATTTTTCAGAGAATAATCCCATTGGCGCAATTTGAGTTGTGCCAACAGCTGTAATATCTAACTTATGCTCCTTTTTAAATTGCTCTAAAAAGGCAATATGTTGGAATGAATTCAATTCTATATCGCCATCAGCTAATGCCTTATTCGGTGTTGTATAGTCCGAGAACTCTACAAGGTTAATCTTAATCCCTTCTTTTTCAGCCTTTTTCTTTAATATTTCCCAAGCGTCTCCGTCCGTTCCGGTTACCCCAATACGAACTACTTTCTCTTTCCCTTTGGCTTCTGCGTCTTTACTTGAACATCCACTTAAAGCCGTAATCCCTACAATCGCTGATAATGCAAATGCTAATATCTTCTTCATTTTCTTTCCCTCGCTTCGTTTTATGATCTACGCAAAAATACTTTTGCAAAATAATTCCCTAAGTTTTGAGCCAATTGTACAAGAATAATAAGTAATACAACTGTCACGAACATAACGGATGTATCAAAACGTTGATAGCCATATGTCATCGCTAAATCACCAAGGCCGCCACCGCCAACAAGACCAGCAACTGCCGAAAATTCAATTAAGCCGACTGTCATAAACGTAACTCCTAAAATTAATGGTGCTAATGCTTCTGGGACAAGAATTTCAAAAACAATTCTTAGCGGTGATGCTCCCATCGCTTGCGCTGCTTCAATCACTCCCTTTGGTACCGAAACAAGGTTTGTTTCAACCATTCTTGCAATTCCGATTGAAGCAACTAGTGTCATTGGAAAAATCGCTGCCGCTGTTCCAATTGTTGTTCCAATAACCGTTCGCGTGATCGGACTTAAAGCTACTAAAAAGATAATAAATGGAATTGGACGGATTGTATTAATAACAATATTAAGAATAGAAAAGACCAGTTTGTTTTCTGAAAAATTCCCTTTTCTTGTTACATATAAAAGTAATCCTAGAGGTATACCGAGTATTGTAGCAAATATAAGGGTTACAATTACCATTAAGAGGGTATCCCCTGTTGCATCTAAAATACGAGGCCAAAATATGCTCCAATCAACTCGCATGACCTTCAACCTCCTTCAATTGTACTTGCAGTCTTAGATGTTGCAGCGCTTTTTGAATCTCTTTCTGTTCTCCTTGCAATTCTACAAGAAGGTTTCCGAATAAAACGTTCTGTAGTTCAATAATATTGCCATAGAGTACATTTACATCCACATTATAATTTTTAGCAATATACGATAATACTGGCTGCCCTGTCTCTTCACCAGTGAAGGTTAAACGGTAAATCTGTCCACCATTTTGAATTTTCACTAGAACACTTTCTGGTAAGTGATCGTTAATAACCGAGCGAACAAAATTTTGAGTCGTTTTTGTTTTTGGCTTTGTAAAGACATCAAATAGAGTTCCTTCTTCAATTACTTTTCCTTTCTCCATAACAGCTACGCGGTGACATATTTCTTTCACGACCTGCATCTCATGTGTAATGAGCAGAATTGTTAAATTATATTCTCGGTTTACTTTTTTTAATAGATTCAAAATTTCTGTTGTTGTTTCAGGATCTAATGCCGAAGTTGCTTCATCACAAATGAGAATATCGGGTGATGTAGCAAGTGCTCTTGCAATTCCAACACGTTGTTTCTGACCACCTGATAGCTGCTCTGGATAGTAGTTTGCTTTATCTTCTAATCCAACAAACTTCAGCAATTCATTTACCCTTTCCTTTATCTCACTCTTTGGTAATTTTGCTAATTTCAATGGATAAGCAATATTCCCAAACACTGTTCTTGAATTGAATAAATTAAAGCTTTGAAAAATCATTCCGATTCGTTGTCTTAGCTTTCGTAACTCCTTCGTTGATAATAAAGTCATATCTTTATCGTCTATCGAAATCGTTCCCGCTGTTGGTCGTTCCAACATATTCACTAAACGCAGCAGTGTACTTTTTCCAGCACCGCTAAAACCGATAATGCCAAAAATTTCACCCTTTTCAATAGATAGCGTCACATCCTCAACAGCATGAACCGGTCGCTCACCTGATTCATACACTTTACTTACATTTTTAAAAGAAATCATTTTCTTCCCCCCTATGTACTGAAACAACTTAAAGCAAAGCCTTAAGATAAAATAAAAAGTGCTCTCCTTCTTATTCGCAATAAAAATAAGAAGAAGAGCACTTATATACTCATTCACGTCTTCTTATCTTCCAAGCTTCAATGAGCTTGCTGGAATTAGCACGGTATTAAAAAAATCCGTTGCTGAGGTATCATAGGGCCAGTCCCTCCACCTCTCTGGATAAGAGTGTATCGATTTAATTAAGTTTTATTATAAAACTCTGAAAAGTTAGAGTCAATGGAAATATTAGAAAATATTATTTTTATTTTTCACCAGGATTATGAAACGGAAATATATTATACATTTCCATCAAACTTCTTTTCTTGTAGTATGCTGGGTCCTTGTTATCCTTCGTACACTCCTGTAAACACCATGTAGGCAATCCCCCACCTCTGCATTAGCTAAGCACTATTAAAAGCTAGCCTAGCAATCCAATAAGCGAATAACCCTATCTTTTCTGTTGAAATACCTGCTCTTTCAAAAAGGAAAATATCCTCTGCTAATTGAATAACATTACATGAATACGAAATGAAAACGGAGGACGATAGATGATATGAGAACAGCCCTTTTACTCGTTGACATTCAAAATGATTATTTTCCAAGTGGAAGAATGGAATTACGTAACGCAGTAGAAGCTAGCGAATATGCAAGTCAGTTACTACAACATTTTCGGAAAACAAATCAGCCAATTTTTCATATCCAACATGTATCTACTCAAGAGAACGCTACCTCTTTTCTACCTAATACAGAAGGCGTCCACATTCATGAAAGTGTTCTTCCATTAAAAGATGAAACGGTTATCCTTAAACACTATCCAAATAGTTTTCGAGAAACAGATCTACTGGAGCAATTGCAACGCTTAAATATTCAACACGTCGTTATATGTGGAATGATGACCCATATGTGTATTGATGCCACAGTAAGAGCTGCTTTTGACTTTGGCTTTCACTGTACTATTGTGCACGATGCATGTGCAACAAAAGATCTTCTCTTTAAAAATGCTACCATTCCTGCCGTTTATATCCATAATACAATTTTAGCAAGTTTGCATGAAGTATATGCGAATGTGATGAGTACAGAAGAATTTTTATCCACCTAAAATAAAAAATCATGTCTTCCTCCATTGAAGACATGATTTTTACTGTGATTCACAAACTACCGTAACTTAAAATCTCCCGAACTTGTTTTTACTTTCACTTTATTTTCCCCTGAACCTTTTACTCCAATTAATTTATTCTTTGATTTCTCTTCATATAACAAACCAGGAACCTTCAAATCTGCTTTGCCAGAACCCCCTTCAAAATCAACTCTTAAAGATTCAGGAAGTGCAGCAAATGTCATACGAATATCACCACTCGATGTGCTACACTCTATTTCTCCTTGTAAACTCTTATCATTATATTCAATGTCACCTGATGATGTGGTAGCTACTAATTCTTTAGAATGCAAACCATCTACTTTAATTTCCCCACTACTTGTGCCCAATTTTGCTACTTCAATTTCACTTTTATCTGTCTCAATTGCTCCACTAGATGTTTTAGCTGTTAATTTTTCATTTACTTTAGACTGTAATAACGATACATCCCCTGAAGAAGTATTTATTTCTGCTGTCTTTGTTTCCATATCCTTTGCTACAAAGTCCCCTGATGATGTGGTTACTTTTACATTTTTGTATAATTTCTTTGGGACTTTAACTTGTAAATTCACGTCTGCAGTAGTTCCAACTCCCCAGCCAACAGAATTCTGATTTTTACTGAATTTAACATTCAATCTATTCTTTTCTTCTTTTACCTCGAATTTATATTTATCTACTAGCTCTTTGCTTATCTCTCCATCCAGTAACACTTCGACATCTTTTGAGTCAACTGTAACAATTTCAACATCTACTGCCGAAGTCTTTATTTCGATTTCATCAACCTTCTCACCGGCTAGCGTTTCTTTTTTATGAATTTCAGTTTTATTAAAAGCCATGCCAAAAACCTTCATTCCCCAGACACCAGCCCCTCCAATAACTAATAACACGAGTGCAGCAACAACAATCTTTTTCATCAACTAACACTTCCTTTCTATTATTGTTCCTGTGCCTTACTGTCAACTATTAAAAAATACTTCTATATAAATTCAAATTGAAAACCCGACATAACCCCTTTCTTTTTTTTGGGGAAAGAGGATCCGCCGATGCATAGAAGCGGTCAGATCCTCTTCCTACCCCATGCCAAGTGAAAACAAAAAGAGAAAAAGAGTGCAGATCACTTTTTGTTCTTCATAGCCGCGACTTATATGCTGGAAAATTAAAATGGATATATAGAATAACCATATCCTTATAACTTTTATTATTCAGTACTATATATTATCTAGTACTTAAATATAGTTAATTAAATCCCAAAACATTCCAATTCAATTTTATCATTTACCATAATTT
Organism: Bacillus sp. NPDC094106; assembly: GCF_044764345.1. Lineage (NCBI taxonomy): Bacteria > Bacillati > Bacillota > Bacilli > Caryophanales > Bacillaceae > Bacillus > Bacillus sp. NPDC094106. Next base: position 184,070 of record NZ_JBIWHY010000009.1, read on the forward strand.
GTTACAATATACATCTACTAAAAAATTTAAAAACGCTACTTTCAGTGAGCAAAACCGAAAATAGCGTCCTCTTGTCTAACCATAGATTTTCTTTCAAATTGTATTATACAGGAAATTCAAAAAAATAATACAGAAAAATATAATGAATGAATTAAATTTTCTGGTGATTTTGTTTCTTTTCATATATTCATATTTTATTTGGTGAAATGCTACTTTCTATATAGATCCATTTTAATTTTTCGACATCTAGATCCCTGCTATGCAGAATAAAAAGTAACCTACACTCGTTTGCTCTTTCTGGTTTTACTCCGCATAGACCCTAACCGCTTCTATGCATGGCCAGATGCTCTCTCCCATCTAAAAAGAGGGGGGGATATCGTTTTTTAATTGATGTATATATAATGAAAATCTTTCAGGAAATAAAAAAGGCCTCCACCATTATGGGAAGGCCTTTTCGTCTATTTCTTATAAAGTTTCAGAAGTAGTTTTCGCTTGCATATGAAGTGCTAAGTAATCAGGTCCACCTGCTTTAGAGTCTGTACCAGACATATTAAAGCCACCGAATGGTTGGTAACCTACGATTGCACCAGTACATCCACGGTTAAAGTATAAGTTACCAACGTGGAAGTCTTCACGTGCTTTTTCGATATGTTCACGGTTGTTAGAGACAACTGCTCCTGTTAAACCGTATTCTGTATTGTTTGCAATTGCAAGTGCATGATCAAAGTCTTTCGCTTTACAGAATGCTACTACTGGTCCGAAGATTTCTTCTTTCATTAAGCGAGCATCCTCTGCAACGTCAGCAACGATTGTTGGTTGGATAAACCAGCCTTTAGAATCGTCTCCTTCGCCACCTGTTACTACTTTACCTTCTTCTTTACCAATTGCAACGTAGCTCATTACTTTATCAAATGCAGCTTGGTCATTAACTGGTCCCATATTCATTCCTTTTTCAGCTGGGTTACCTAGAGTCAATTCTTTTGTTAATTCCACTGCACGATTTAATACATGATCATATACATCTTCGTGGATTACTGCACGAGAACAAGCAGAACATTTTTGTCCTGAGAATCCAAATGCTGATGCAACGATAGATTTAGCAGCTAATTCAAGATCTGCTTCTTTATCAACAACGATTGTATCTTTACCGCCCATTTCAGCGATAACACGTTTTAACCAAATTTGTCCTGGATTTACTTTTGCAGCACGTTCGTAAATACGAATACCTACATCACGTGATCCAGTAAAGCTAACGAATCGCGTACGAGGATGATCTACTAAGTAGTCACCGACTTCAGAACCACTACCAGGGATGAAGTTTACTACACCAGCTGGTAAGCCTGCTTCTTCTAATACTTCCATAAATTTCGCTGCTACTACAGGTGTTGTACTAGCTGGCTTTAGTAATACTGTGTTACCAGAAACTAATGCAGCTGTTGTCATACCTGCCATAATTGCGAATGGGAAATTCCAAGGGGAAATGATAACACCTACTCCTAATGGAATGTAAGAGAAACGATTATATTCAATTGGACGGCTTTCTACTGGGATACCGTCTTTTAATTTTAACATTTGACGACCATAATATTCCATAAAGTCGATTGCTTCTGCTGTATCAGCATCTGCCTCATTCCATGGTTTACCTGCTTCTTTTACAAGAATAGCAGAGAACTCATGTTTTCTACGGCGAACGATTGCTGCAGCACGGAATAAAATGTCTGCACGCATTTCTGGTTTTGACTTTCTCCAAGTTTGGAATGTTTCATCCGCCACTTGCATTGCTTTTTCAGCTAATTCACGGCTTGCTTTTGAAACACGACCAATAACTTCTTCTTTATTTGCAGGGTTTACAGAAACGATTTTCTCGTCTGTAGTGATCTTTTCTCCCCCGATAAGTAATGGATAGTCTTGTCCAAGATAAGATTCTACTTTCTTTAAACCTTCTTCAAACGCTAATTTGTTAGCCTCTACTGAAAAATCTGTAAATGGCTCATGCTTGTATGCTACTACCATTCTTTTTAGCCTCCCCTTAGAAAAACGTTTACATTTTACAACATTATTCTACACGATAATTTAGATTTATTCAAATATTCTTAGACTTATATTTTAAAAATTAATAAATTTTTAAAATATAATAAAAAAAGAGCTTCATACATTTGTATGAAGCTAAAAAATATGAACATATTCCAAAACATTTTTTCCAATTAACAAAATCGTTACCAATAAAAATAAAGTTCGAACATATCCAACACCTTTTTGCACTGCAAATTTCGATCCGAAATACGCTCCTAAAATCATTGATAATCCCATAATAATGCCGTATTTAAAATGAATAATATCTAAAAATAAAAATGTAATTAAAGATACAATATTACTAACAAAATTCAAAAGTTTTCCAGATGCAGCTGCTTGAATAAAATCCAAACCAATTAATAAAAATGCAAAAATTAAAAATGAGCCTGTCCCCGGACCAAAAAATCCATCATAAAATCCTAAACTTAAAATAACGAAGAAAAACATTAATGTTTTTCCCTTTGTCATCTTTTTATAAGTAGACACACTGCCCCAATCTTTTTTCACAATAATATAAATCGCAATAAATACCAACATAATAAGTACCAGTGGTCGTAAAATATCAGGTGGAATAAATTTCACCACTAAAGCTCCCGCAATTGCTCCAATAATAGTTAACGGGATTAACTTTCCTACAATACGAAAGTTAACCTTTCCTGAACGAATAAAATAAATCGTACTCGTCAACGTCCCCATCGTTGCAGCCAGCTTATTTGTTGCAATTGCCGAAGCTGGCGGTAACCCCACAAACATAAGTGCAGGAAGTGAAATTAATCCCCCGCCTCCCACAACTGAATCAATAAATGCAGCCAAAAAACCAAAAGCAACGAGTAATACAATAATCTGTAAACTTAACTCATCCATATCTTTTCTCCTTACCCCTTTTTGTTCACAACATTAAAAATTATAACAAAATTACAGAAGAAAAAAAGCCGTTCCGGAAAGGAACAGCTTTTTTCTTAATCTAAAATTTTCACAAATGGTTCATCCTGCTTCGCCTCACGTACAATAATTGCTTCTGGACGTTCAATCGACTTAATCGTTACCTGTACTTTCATATAATTTGGAAAGTATGCCATAACTTGTCCTGCTACATATTGTGTAAAACCAATGATTTCTGCTTTCCCATTAAATTGAACAGGAATCTCAAGCTTCATCTCTTTTAATTCATCATCTTTATAAAATCCTGTACCAACAACTGCTGTGTAGTCCCCTTCAAAGTACTCTGCTAAATTCGTCTTAAAATTGTCTATCATTGCAGAATCTTCACGTTTATCCGTTTTTGCGTCTGCAGAAGGGAATAAGTAATACTTTTCATTAATTGGTTTCCAGCTGTCAATTGTATCGCTACCTTTATCGGCTTTTGCATAAGATACAAAGTGCCCTGGCACAAGCGTCGACTTTGGTCCTTGGCGATAAATCGCAAATGTAATTGGGACATTTTTCGCCTCTGGATTTTTCTGTAACACTTTCAAGATTTCTTGCGCCATTGGTTTAGCCTGTTTTAATGTCTCTTCTTCACTAATTTCCGTCTCACGTGGATATCCATTTTCTTGGCTATAATAATGAACTGAGTTCATCGCTAGCCCGATAACTATTCCGCTTAATTCAACCTCTTTATTCCCTTTTCCCTTTGGGACATAGTAGTCATGTTCTAAAATATTCGAAAGGTAGATTGGCTTTTTCTTGTTTCGTACTTCTAATGACTCTGGTCCAGCATCTAATTCTGGATTCAAACCAATATTAGGAAGTTTATCAGCTTCTTTTTTTCCAAGCTTTTCTTCTAATTCTTTCTGCTCTGCATCTGTACGTTTTCTCTTCACAAGCATTTGAACGGTTTGTGCATCTAAAATTTTACCGCCGCTAAATAAATAATCTTTCGTACTAAATGACTCTTTCGCAATACGCATTAATCCTGTTTCAAACTCATCTATATCTAAACGACTATTTAATCCTTGTACAACTAAGCCACGTGCATTTCCTTTTTTAAATGGAACTGTCGTTTTATAGTAATCATCAGAAATAGAATATTTCGGAACAATCGCTTGTTCTTTTGATTTACTACTTGATTTTTCAACAACTTTTTCATCTTTTTTTATTCCTGCGCTACATCCGCTTACAAGTAGCCCAAGACTTAATATCGCTAATGCTATTTTTTTCATGGTAAGTTTGCACCTCTTACTTATTCAGCTCTTGTAAGAACCTCTCTTCATTCCAAACCTCAATATTATGTTTCTCTGCCTGCGCCAATTTCGACCCCGCTGCTTCACCTGCGACAACTAGATCTGTACTCTTACTTACACTTCCCGTTACCTTACCGCCTAGCTCTTCAATCTTTTTCTTCGCTTCGCTTCGTCCCATAACCTCTAGTTTTCCTGTTAGGACAATCGTTTTTCCAGCAAAGTAAGACGAAATATTTTGCAAGTCAGCACGCTTTATTCCTTTGTAGGTCATGTTAACACCGTACTCTTTAAACTGCTGTAACAATTCTAACACGTCTTCATTATCGAAGTACATGACAATTGATTGGGCCATTTTTTCACCAATCTCATTAATTGCTTTCAGCTCTTCCTCTGTTGCTTTGACAAGCTCATCCATTGTTTCAAAGTGTTCAGCTAACGTACGAGCTGCTTTCGCTCCAACATGGCGAATACCTAGCCCAAATAATAATCGCTCCAATGAATTTTCCTTAGAAGCCTCGATCGCTTGTACTAGATTCGAAGCTGATTTTTCACCGAAACGTTCTAATTGTAACAACTGTTCTTTCGTTAATGAATACAAATCTGCAAATGTCCGAATATAATTTGCCTCAAAGAGCTGTGTAATCACACGTTCTCCAAGTCCATCAATATTCATTGCATTACGCGAAACGAAATGAATGAGTCCTTCCCTGATTTGGGCTGGGCACGCTGGGTTAATGCAGCGAAGAGCGACCTCTTCTTCTAGACGAACAAGTTCACTATCACAAGCTGGACAGTGCGTTGGCATACGATACTCTTCTTCTTCCCCAGTACGCTTGTCGAAAATAACGTTAACAACTTCAGGAATAATATCTCCAGCTTTTTTCACAACAACATAGTCGCCAATTCGAATATCTTTTTCACGAATTAAATCTTCGTTATGCAAAGATGCACGGCGGACAATTGTTCCAGCTACCCGAACTGCTTCTAATTCAGCAGTTGGCGTCACAACACCTGTGCGTCCCACACTTAATTCAATACCTGTTAACCTTGTTACAACTTCTTCTGCCGGGAACTTATAAGCAATTGCCCAGCGCGGACTCTTCGCTGTTGTTCCCAGACTTTCTTGCAGTGCAACATCATCTACTTTAATTACAATTCCATCAATCTCGTAGTCAAGATTTGGACGCTTTTCTTGCCACTCTTCTACATAAGCAATTACGTCTTCAATTGTTTCACATGTACGACGGTTTGGATTTGTTTTAAATCCAAGTTCACCTAAGAAGTTTAATGACTCACTATGAGATGCAATCGTTTTTTCTTTCACATCTGCAAGTCCATACACAAACATAGAAAGATTACGCTTCGCTGCAATTTTTGGATCAAGCTGACGCAGTGATCCTGCCGCAGCATTACGTGGATTTGCAAAAACAGCTTCCCCATTTTGTTCTTTCTCTTCATTTAATTTTACAAATGAACGCTTTGGCATATATGCCTCGCCTCGCGCTTCTAATGTTACTTCTTCTTTTAAACGGAGGGGAATCGCTTTAATTGTTTTTAAATTTTGCGTAATATCTTCACCAGTTACGCCATCACCGCGTGTGGCTCCTTGAATGAAACGTCCTTTTTCATAATGAAGGGAAACGGCAAGACCGTCAATTTTTAGTTCACATATATATCTTACATTTGCACCATCAATTCCTTGACATACTCTGCGATCAAAATCACGTAAGTCACCTTCGTTAAACGCATTTCCTAAACTTAACATCGGTGATTGATGTGTTACTTTTTCAAATATATCAAGCACTACTCCCCCAACACGGACGGAGGGAGAGTCTTCTGTTAAAAACTCTGGGTTTTCTGCTTCTAATTTTATAAGCTCCTGCATATTACGGTCATATTCCGCATCAGAAACAGAAGGATTGTCTAATACATGATATTGGTAATTAAATGTATTTAAAATATCACGAAGTTCTTCTATGCGCTGCTTTGCTGCTTCTTTTGACATATCCTCATTCCTTTCCTATTGTTTCGTTACAGGTGCAAACTTCGCTAATAAACGTTTAATACCGATTGGACTTGGGAATGCAATATCTAACTCTTTTGCATCACCTTCACCTTTTACACTCACAACTGTACCAACTCCCCATTTTTGATGGGATGCTTTATCACCTACTGCCCAGCCAATCTGCTCTCCTCCTGTTGTTTTCACAGTTGGACGCACAATTGCTGAACGAGAACGTGTTGTTGTAGCTGTCGTTCTTGCTTTTGCACCAAATGTTTCTCGTTTTGGTTTCGTCTCATTTAATGGCTCAAGTAATTCTGTAGGAATTTCTGAAATAAATCGAGATGCTGCATTCATATTTGTTCTACCGAATAAAGTACGCATCTGGGCATTCGATAAATATAACTCTTCTTCCGCACGAGTAATACCTACATAAGCGAGGCGGCGTTCTTCTTGCATTTCATCTTCTTCCATAAGAGAACGAGTATGCGGGAAGACACCTTCTTCTAAACCAATAATAAAGACAACTGGGAATTCCAGTCCCTTTGCCGAGTGCATTGTCATTAAAATAACTTCTTCACCCGCAGTTGGGTCCTCATCCACGCGATCAATATCTGCAACAAGTGCTAAATCTGTTAAGAAAGCAACCAGACTCTTATCTTCACTTTGTGATTCAAATGTTTGCGTAACAGATAAAAACTCGTCTAAGTTTTCTAATCGACCTTCAGACTCTAAAGTTCGCTCATTTTTCAACATATCACGATAGCCTGTTTTTTCGATTACTTCTTCTACTAATTCTGTAACAGATAAGTATTCTTGCATATTTACCCAGTTGTGTAATTGACTCGCAAATTCCTTTACTGCTTTTGTGATTTTTGCACTTACTCCAACATGTTCAATTTCATCCATTACAGCAGTTAGTGAGATTCCATTTTGCACGCCGTAATTAATAATTTTATCAATAGAAGTGGCACCGATTCCGCGTTTTGGCATGTTAATAATACGCGCAAAGCTAATTTCATCGTCTGGATTCGCAATTAAACGCAAATATGCCAAAATATCTTTAATCTCTTTACGATCATAGAACTTAATACCGCCCACGATTTTATATGGGATATTCGATTTCAAGAAAATCTCCTCGACCATACGAGACTGCGCATTCGTACGATACAACACTGCAAAATCAGTATATTTCCGGTTACCCATTTGAATTTCATCACGAATCTTTTTCGCAACAAAATACGCTTCATCTTTTTCTGTTGCAGCACGGTAATACGAAATCTTGCTTCCGATTTGATTGTCGGTCCATAATTTTTTCGGTTTACGATTTGAATTATTTTCAATCACAGCATTGGCCGCATTTAAAATATTTTGTGATGAACGGTAATTTTGCTCTAACAAAATAACCTGTGCGTTTTCATAGTCTTTTTCAAATGACAAAATGTTAGAAATGTCCGCACCGCGCCAACGATAAATCGATTGGTCAGAATCACCGACAACGCACAGATTTTTAAAACGTGCTGCCAGTTTATTTACAAGAATGTATTGCGCTTTGTTCGTATCTTGATACTCATCCACATGAATATATTGGAATTTACGCTGATAAAACTCCAATACTTCTGGAACACGTTCAAATAAATGAATCGTTGTCATAATTAAATCATCAAAATCTAATGAGTTATTTTTCAGAAGACGTTTTTGATATTCTGTATATACATCACTTGTCAATTTCTCAAAAGGATCAGCAATAGAGATTTGCTTTGCATATTTATCAGCGGATAACAATTCATTTTTTGCATTGCTAATACCAGCTAAAATAGAGCGTGGATCAAATTTCTTTGGATCAATGTTACGCTCTTTCATAATTTTCTTCACAACAGTAAGTTGATCACTTGCATCTAAAATCGTAAAATTACGATTAATTCCGATACGATCAATATCACGTCGTAAAATACGTACGCACATCGAGTGGAACGTAGAAATCCAAATATCCTCTGCTTCCGGCCCAACAAGCGTATCGATACGCTCACGCATTTCACGAGCTGCTTTATTTGTAAAAGTAATGGCTAATACATTCCACGGTGCTACTCCTTTTTCACCAAGTAAGTATGCAATACGATGTGTTAGCACACGCGTCTTACCACTACCTGCACCTGCCATTAATAAAAGTGCTCCATTTGTTGTTTGTACTGCCTTTTGTTGCTGCGGATTTAAACCGTTCAATAATCGATCTGTTATACTCATATGTGCCTTCACCTACTCTCCTTTTACAGCTTTTACTGTTTGTAACGCCGCTTTTATATCCTCATAAATTACATTTCCAACTACAACTGTATCAGCGTATTGTGCCATTTCTTTTGCTTCTTTTGCACTTGAAATTCCGCCGCCATAATACAGTTTTGCTTGTTGCAACTCTGCTTTTACATTTTTAACGAGTTCAACATCTCCATAAGTACCACTATATTCTAAGTAGAAAATCGGTAAATTCAAAAGTTTATCCGCCATACGCGCGTATGCAATCACATCATCTTCTGTTAAATCACATTTTGCTTCTGTAAGCTTTGCTACTTTCGCTTCTGAATTTAAAACACAATATCCTTCCATGAAGATTTCATCCCAGTTCATAATATCCCCAAACTCTTTCAATGCCTCATGATGAACTCCCGTGATCCATTCTACTTTTCGGCTATTTAAAACACTTGGGATATAATAAAAATCAAATCCTGGTGTAAGAGCTTCAAGATCAGAAACCTCTAATACACAAGGAACTGTATATCTACGAATGCTTGCAAGCATGTGTAATACATTATCAATTGTTACTCCATCACTTCCGCCTACAATTACTGCGTCCGTTCCAGATTCACAAATCATTTCTAAATGTTCATCGCTCAATTCTTTATTAGGATCAAGCTTAAATACATGTTTCCACTGTGAAATATCGTACATGAAAACACCCTTTCTTTTTTTCTAATCACCTATATCTTTAAAAAGAAAATCAAGAAATATAAAGATTATCTTGACCGGACTTTTTAAACTTCCTTTTACAATATACGTTTAAAAAGGAGGATCTAGAGAACCGAGCAGTTCAAGGCGCTGCAGCCAGGAGGACACAGAGTGTAGCTTATACTACATGAGTACCGGACTGGCAAAGCAACGAAGAAATGCGAAGGTTATCTTGACCGGACTTTTTAAACTTCCTTTTATGCATTCTTACATTATAACAAAAAAAGACACCTATACACACGTCCAATCCAACATCTTTTTTACCGTCAAATGTTGGATTACATATCGCAAAACTTACACGGAATAATAAGAAATGAAATAGTCTTTTTTCTATTTCTAAACCAATGAAAAAAGGAGTGTTTTTCTGATGAAGCACAACATCGGTACACTGAATGCCCTAATTCGAATTACACTCGGGATCGTCCTTCTAGGTTGCGGCACAGCTAAGCTCGCACGCCAGCCACGCTGCACTTGGTCTAAAGTTTTGCTATGGTTTGGTGCAATGAGAATTGCAGAGGGAATTGTTCGTTTCTGCCCTATTACTGAAGCATGTAAGTTTGGAAAATATATGAATATGGGTGCCTTCAAAATACCTGGCATGGATTTTAGTAACAAGGGACATGCTAATGAAGAAGTAAATCATACTTCCAGTCATGACACACAAAAGTCAAAAGGAAGTTATGATGCTTCTGACAAAGAGATTGAGTCAGCGATTGAAGAAGCAATTCTGGCGAAACCGCTTTGAATCATTTGTCAAAGATGTTTTCAAAGAGACTTAGCTGCTGCAGTGGGCGGCTAAGTCTTCTTTATTTTACCATAAAACAGAACTAATGTTCTTTTTTGAATTTCACTTTTCTAAAAGATTTTTCTTATTCAAATCACCATGAAATTGCAACGAATAATTCTTAATAAAACGTTTTTTTGAAAAATTAATATTATTACTCTTGTTTTTTATGATATAAAAGTGATATCATTTTTATATCATGGAGGCGATTATATGAAAGAAAAACAAGTATTTTACGTAAACGGTTTTCTAGGTATTATTGGTCTTTTCGTTTTAGCAGGTATCGGTGTATTTTTCCTTGTACAAGAAATATTTGTAGCAGCTATTCCATTTCTTATTTTAGCTGTAGTTCTTGGAACAGGTATTGGCATGGTTCAACCAAACCAGGCAAAGGTAATCACATTTTTTGGTAATTATTTAGGGACAATTCGCGAAAATGGCTTATTTTTAACAGTTCCATTTGCATTCCGTCAAACCGTTTCACTACGCGTAGAAAACTTTAATAGTAAAAAATTAAAGGTAAACGATGTCGAGGGGAATCCAATTGAAATTGCAGCCGTTGTTGTTTATAAAGTTGTCGACTCAGCAAAAGCAATCTTCGGTGTTGAGCATTATGATGCATTCGTAGAAATTCAAAGTGAAACAGCAATCCGTCACGTCGCAACAAAATACCCTTATGATAATTTCCAAGATGATAATTGCGTCACACTACGTGGAAATTCTAAAGAAATCTCTGAGGAATTAAAACGTGAATTAGAAGCACGCTTAGAAATCGCTGGTGTAGAAGTATTAGAAACTCGCTTAACACATTTAGCTTATGCAACAGAAATTGCACATGCAATGTTACAGCGCCAACAAGCAAAAGCCGTATTAGCTGCACGCAAGGAGATTGTCGAGGGTGCTGTTCAAATGGCGAAAGACTCCATTCAAAAATTAGATGAAGATGGCACACTTGATTTAGATGATGAACGTAAAGCAAATATGGTTAACAACTTATTAGTTGCCATTATTTCAGATAAAGGTGCACAACCAGTTATTAATGCAGGAAGTCTCTACTAAAGGTTGTTGGTAATCATGGCTAAAAAGAAAAGCTTTCCATTACGTATTGATCCTGAGTTACACGCAGTCATCGAAAAATGGGCAAATGATGAATTTCGCAGCGTCAACGCACACATCGAATATTTACTTCGAGAAATGGCAAAGCAAAAAGGAAAACTAAAAAAAGATAAAGATGCCTAAGCAAAGAAGACCACTGAGATTTTAGTGGTCTTTTCTAATCATTTATGAAAATATGAGTACCTTATTTCGGCTCATGATTCACCATACAAGTCACTGCTATGAAGAATAAAACATGACCTGCACTCGCATTCTCCCTTTGTTTTCACCCTTGCATGTGGCTGAAAAAGGCCCTGACCGCTTCTATACATGGCCAGATGCTCTCTCCCACCTAAAAAGAGGAGTTTTTATATCGGTTTTTCAATTTGTATAATATCTATAAATCCATTTTAATTTTTCGACATCTAAATCCCTGCTATGCAGAATAAAAAGTAACTTACACTCGGTTTCTCTTTCTGTTTTTACTTCGCATGTGGCTGAAAAAGGCCCTGACCGCTTCTATGCATGGCCAGATGCTCTCTCCCACCTAAAAAGAAGGGTTTTTATATCGGTTTTTTATTTGTATTTATATAAAATATGTTAGCTTCTAGCAATCTACTTTCGCAATTGCACGATATCCTATATCACTTCGATAAAACAAACCAGTACTCTCAATTTTCGTGATTTCTCCATACACCTTATCCTTCGCCTCTTGTAAGTCCTTTCCTTTACAAGCAACAAATAGTACACGTCCACCGTTTGTTACAAAATCCCCATCTTTCACAGCTGTTCCTGCATGAAAGACAATTGTATCTTCTACTGTATCTAACCCGCGAATAACAGCACCTTTTTCATATGCTTCTGGATACCCTTTTGAAGCAAGTACTACACCAATAACTGCTTCCTCAGACCATGTAAGCGTTAATTCTTCTCCATCTAACACGCTATTACATACATCCACTAAATCGTTGTCTAAACGAGGTAATACAACTTCTGTTTCCGGATCACCAAAGCGAGCATTAAATTCAATTACTTTCGGACCTTCACTTGTTAAAATAAGACCTGCATATAAAATACCAGTAAATGAACGGCCCTCTTGGATCATTGCCTGAGCAGTTGGATGTAACACCGTCTCGATTGCTATTTCAACTGCTGATTCTGGAATTTGTGGCACTGGAGAATAGGCACCCATTCCTCCTGTATTTGGTCCTTTATCACCGTCAAAAGCGCGTTTATGATCTTGTGCAATTACCATCGGATATACAGCTGTTCCATTTACGAATGCCATAAGAGAAAATTCTTGTCCCTCTAAAAATTCTTCAATAACAACCTTTTTACTCGCTTCACCAAACTTTACATCTTGCAGCATTTCTTTTACAGCTTGTAGTGCTTCTTCCAATGTCATCGCTACTGTTACACCTTTACCAGCCGCTAAGCCATCCGCTTTAATAACAATTGGTGCACCAACTTTTTGAATATACGCTACTGCTTCCTCATAGTTTGTGAATGATTCATATGCCGCTGTTGGGATATCATACTTTTTCATAAGCTCTTTTGTAAAAGCTTTACTACCTTCAATTACAGCAGCTGCCTGATTAGGGCCAAATACACGAAGCCCCTCTGCTTCAAAACGGTCAACAATTCCATTCATAAGCGGAATTTCTGGGCCAACGAATGTTAAACCTATATTATTCTCTTTCGCAAATAAAATAAGTGCATCAAAATCATTTTCGTCAATAGCAACTGGTATTGCTACATCTTTCATACCTTCATTTCCCGGTGCTACATATACCGTTTCTACCTGCTCAGACTGCGCAAACTTCCAAGCTAAAGCGTGTTCACGCCCACCGCGGCCGATTACTAAAACATTCATATTTTCATCCTCCATTACTCAAATAAGTACAAAATAGGAGCAATGCTCCTATTTTGTTTTTCTATTTGTTTGCGTTCAAAAAGAAGGCTGTCTTTATCGGACTTTTTGAACTTCCTCTATTAATACAAGCTTAAAAAGGAGGATTAAGAGAGCCGAGCAGTTCGAGGCACGGAAGCCAGGAGGACACGGAGTGTAGCTTACACTACATGAGTACCGCACTGGCGACGTAACGAAGAAATGCGACAGCTATCTTAACCGGACTTTTTGAACTTCCTCTATTAATGTTTGAAATGACGTACGCCAGTGAATACCATCGCAATACCAAACTCGTCTGCTTTTTTAATAGAATCTTCATCACGAATCGATCCACCAGGTTGAATGATTGCTGTAATACCCGCTTTAGCAGCTTCTTCTACTGTATCTGGCATTGGGAAATATGCATCGGATGCAAGTGCACTTCCTTGTGCTTTGTCACCAGCTTGTGTAATTGCAATTTTTGCGGAGCCAACACGGTTCATTTGTCCGGCACCAACGCCAATTGTCATGTTATCTTTCGCTAACACAATCGCATTTGATTTTACATGTTTTACAACTTTCCAAGCTAATTTTAAATCGTTCCATTCTTGCTCTGTTGGTTCACGCTTCGTTGGAACTGTGATTGTTGCGTCTTCAAATGCCAATGTATCCTCTTCTTGTACAAGTAAACCACCTTGAATAGAAGTTAACTTCTTACTAGCTGTTGCAAATTTAGCCATATCAACAGTTAACAGACGTAAGTTTTTCTTACTTTGCAACACTTCTAATGCTTCCTCTGAGAAGGAAGGTGCAATAATAATTTCCAGGAAAATTTCATGTAATTTTTCTGCTGTAGCTTTATCAATTTCACGATTTGCTGCAATAATACCGCCGAAGATTGATACTGGATCCGCTTCATAAGCACGTGTATATGCTTCATAAATATCAGTACCAACGCCAACTCCACATGGATTCATATGTTTTACTGCCACCACTGCTGGTTCTGTAAATTCTTTCACGATGCTAAGGGCTGCATCCGCGTCATTGATGTTGTTATAAGATAGTTCTTTTCCGTGTAACTGCTCTGCATATGCAACAGAAGAATTCGCTGCAAATGGTGCTTTATAAAATGTTGCTTTTTGATGCGGGTTTTCTCCGTAACGTAAATCTTGTTTCTTCTCAAATGTTACTGTTAATGTTTCTGGGCTTTCTTCTCCCATTTGTTCCGTTAAATAATTAGAAATTAATGCATCATATGCCGCTGTATGACGGAATACTTTTGCCGCTAATTTACGTTTTGTTTCATCCGTAACTTCACCGCTTTCTTTTAGTTCAGCTAATACAATGTCATAATCTGTTGGATCTACGATAACTGATACAAATTTATGGTTTTTCGCAGCTGAACGAATCATCGTTGGGCCACCGATATCAATATTTTCAATTGCATCAGCAAACGTTACATCAGGCTTAGCGATTGTTTCTTTAAATGGATATAAGTTCACAACGACAAAATCGATTGGCTCGATACCTAATTCATTCATCTGTGCTACATGCGTTTCATTATCGCGTACAGCAAGTAATCCACCATGAATATTTGGGTGTAATGTTTTCACACGGCCATCCATAATTTCTGGAAAACCTGTCACTTCAGAAATACCAATTACTTGCAAGCCGTTTTCTTCTAGTAATTTTTTCGTTCCACCTGTTGAAATAACTTCAATCCCTTGTTCAAGCAACCCTTTAACAAATTCTACAACGCCTGTTTTATTTGAAACACTTACTAATGCACGCTTTTTCATTTATCCTTCACCCCTAGTTGAATGTTATTTAACAGCCTTCTCTTTCATAGATTGAACAATTTTGTTCACCGTATCTACGTACAATCTATGTTCCACATGCTGAATTTTCTTTTGTAGACTCTCTCTCGTATCCGTTTCAGAAACTGTTACTGCTTCTTGTGCAATAATTGGTCCTGTATCCATACCCGCATCAACGTAATGGATGGTCACTCCTGTTACTTTCACACCAGCTTCTAACGCTTGTCCTACAGCATCTTTCCCTGGAAAACTTGGTAATAATGACGGATGAATGTTAATGATCTTACCACCGTATGCTTCCAGTAATGTAGGTCCAATCAAACGCATATATCCTGCTAAAATAACACAATCAATCTCATATTCTCGTAGTTTTTTTAATATCTCATTTTCAAATATTTCTTTTGATTTATATTCTCTCGCTGAAAAAGCAAAACATGGTACGCCGTGACAATGTGCTCGTTCCATCACACGTGCTTCAGGTTGATCACATACTAGTAAACTGATATCAGCTTGTAATCTTTTTTCTTCTACCGCATCAATGAGCGCCTGAAAGTTCGACCCGCTTCCAGAGGCAAAGACTGCCAATCTACTCATAGCCCTGTGCCCCCATTAAAAGTAACACCTGATCCTGTTACAGTACGTCCAATAATATGTGCTTTTTCCCCTTGTTCTACAAGAAGCTCGACAACAGCTTCTGCATCTTCTTCTTTTACTGAAACTACCATACCAATACCCATGTTAAAAATATTGAACATCTCTTTCTCTTCTAGGTTTCCAACCTCTTGAAGCAAACTAAAAATCGGTTGAATTTGCCAAGATCCTAGTTCAATTTCTGCACCGATTCCTTCGGGCAACATACGTGGAATATTTTCAATAAAGCCTCCACCTGTAATATGTGCCATGCCATACACTTCATATTTCTTCAATAGCTCTAAAATAGGTTTGACATAAATTTTCGTTGGCTTTAATAATTCTTCACCAAGAGGTAGTTCTAAACGACCATGTATACAGTCTAAAGATAGTTTGCCATCTTCTAATAACACTTTTCGCACTAAAGAATAACCATTACTATGAATACCGCTAGACGCTAAGCCAATTAACACATGACCAGCTTCAATCGAATTCCCTGTTACAATTTTCTTTTTATCAACAATACCAACAGTAAAGCCTGCTAAGTCGTACTCTTCAGTAGAATACATACCTGGCATTTCAGCTGTTTCCCCGCCAATTAGTGCACAACCAGCTTGACGACAACCTTCTGATATACCTTTGACGATGTTTTCAATTTTACTAGGTTCTGCTTTACCACAAGCAATGTAATCAAGGAAGAAAAGCGGTTCTGCCCCTTGGACAACAATATCATTTACACACATTGCTACTGCATCAATACCAATCGTGTCATGTTTATCCATCATGAAAGCGAGCATCAATTTTGTACCTACACCGTCTGTTCCAGATACTAATACGGGTTCTTCTAATGCAAATTTTGATAGATCAAACATACCTCCAAAACCGCCTAGTCCGCCTAGTACTTCTTTTCTCATTGTTGTTTGTACATGTTTTTTCATGCGAGATACCGCTTCATATCCAGCTTCAATATCTACTCCTGCTTGCTTATATGCATTCGCCATCGTTTTTTACACCTCGTCTTTTAATTTCCCCCACCCAAGCGGGCACTCTCTTTATAGAGAGAATGTTTTATATAAATCCATTTTCATTTTTCGGCATCTAAATTCCCTGCTATGCAGAATACAAAGTAACCTACACTCGTTTGCTCTTTCTGTTTTTACTTCGCATATGGCAGAAAAAGACCCTGACCGTTTCTATGCATGGCCAGATGCTCTCTCCCACCTAAAAAGAGGGAGTTTATGTCGGTTTTTTAATTGATGTATATATAGGAAAAAGCTAGCTTCTACTTAAAGTAAAGTAGAAGCTTCTCCGCTTTCTTATTTCATACTTTCTAAAAGCTCTTGCTCATAATCATAAAGAGCTGTTGGATAATCCCCATTAAAGTAAGCCATACATAAGCCGCCGTATTTCCCTTCATATGGGCGTCCGATTGAATCTACTAAACCATCTTCACTTAAAAATGTTAAAGAATCTGCGCCAATAATTTGACGGATTTCTTCTACAGAGTTGTTTGCTGCGATTAATTCTTTTCTCGTTTGAATATCAATTCCATAAAAACATGGATACTTAAGCGGCGGGGAAGCAATTCTAACATGCACTTCTGTCGCCCCTGCTTCGCGAAGCATCCGAACAATTCGTTTACTTGTTGTCCCTCTTACAATAGAATCATCAATCATTACAACCCGTTTCCCTTCAACTACTCCTCGTACTGCTGAGAGCTTCATTTTTACCCCTTGCTCACGCAATTCTTGAGAAGGTTGGATAAAAGTACGACCAACGTAACGATTTTTAATTAATCCTAATTCGTATGGAATGCCAGTTGCTTCTGCATAACCAATTGCTGCGGAAATACTAGAATCTGGTACACCCGTTACAACATCTGCTTCAATAGGAGCTTCCTTTGCTAAAGCTTTTCCCATGTTTTTACGTGCAGCATGAACATTGATGCCAGCAATATTGGAATCTGGACGTGCAAAGTAGATGTATTCCATACTACAAATTGCATGTTCTACCTCATTTGTAAAACGATCTACTTGAATACCTTCGTCATTAATGATCAGTAGCTCCCCAGGTTCTACATCGCGAATATATGTTGCACCAACTACATCGAAAGCACATGTTTCAGATGCTACAACGTATGCATCTCCCATTTTCCCGATGGAAAGTGGGCGAAACCCATTCGGATCTAGCGCAACAATCATTTCGTTCCCTGTTAGTAAAAGATACGCAAATGCACCTTTTACTTTATTTAACGCATCTTTCACGCTCTCGATTAGTGAACCTTTTGTATTACGCTTAATTAAATGAAGCAGTACCTCTGTATCTGAACTTGTTTGAAAAATACTTCCTTCTGCCTCTAATTCACGGCGAAGCATCTTTGCATTAATTAAATTCCCGTTATGAGCTAATGCCATGCTATGATCAGAAAAACGGAATAGTAGTGGTTGCACATTCGCTACTTCACTTCCACCTGCCGTTGCATATCGTACGTGTCCGATTGCAGATCTTCCGTTTAATCCTTCTAGCTCACCTCTTGAAAATACTTCTGATATTAAACCTAACCCCTTGTGACCGACGATTTTCTCACCATTATTTACGACAATGCCTGCGCCTTCTTGCCCACGGTGCTGTAAACTGTGCAATCCGTAGTACGCAACTTGTGCTGCATTTTCATGCCCCCAAATTCCGAAAACGCCACATTCTTCGTTTAACCCCTTTATTTCAGCAAGCATGGGATTGCCCCTTTCCAAGCCTTTCTCATTTCATCTACATTTGCTGTAAGTAATACTTCATTTTTTTCATTATGAATTGTTACTTCATTTGTATTTGTTACTTCTCCAACTTGAATTGCTTCTACTACTTTCTCAAACGCTTCTTGTTGTTCACGTTTTACCGTTACAACAAAGCGGGATTGTGATTCTGCAAATAAGGCCGCTGTTGCTTCCCCATCTAATTTCACATTAGCACCTAGGCCTTTCGCACCAATTGCACTTTCAGAAATTGCAACTGCTAATCCACCTTCTGCAACGTCATGTGCGGATTGAACAAGTCCTGCTTGAATTGCTTCTAATAATTGCTTTTGGCGTTTTAATTCTATGTCTAAATCAATGCTTGGTGATTGACCAAAGATCTTACCATATACCATCTTCTGTAATTCACTTCCGCCAAATTCAGCTTTCGTTTCACCAATTACATAAACTAAATCACCAGCTTGCTTAAATTCTTGTGTTGTTACATGTTTTAAATCGTGTACAAGTCCAACCATCCCAACAGTTGGTGTTGGATATACAGCTTCACCACTACGCTCGTTATACATTGATACGTTTCCGCCGATAACTGGCGTTTGTAATGTGCGACAAGCTTCACTCATACCGTCTACTGATTTCTCAATTTGCCAGAAGATCTCTGGTTTTTCTGGATTACCAAAGTTTAAACAATCTGTAATTGCAAGTGGTTCTCCGCCAGAACATACGATATTACGCGCTGCCTCTGCTACTGCAATTTTCCCGCCCATTTCAGGATCTAAGTAAATGTAGCGAGAGTTACAATCTGTTGTCATTGCTAATGCTTTCTCTGTGCCACGTACACGTACAACTGCCGCGTCTGATCCTGGTGTAACAATTGTGCTTGTGCGTACTTGATAATCATATTGATCATATACCCACTCTTTACTTGCAATCGTTGGCTGTTGTAATAAAGCTAGTAATGTTTCTTTATAATTATCTACTTTTGGTGTTTCCATCTTCATTTCTTGGAACTCTTTAAAGTACGCTGCCTCTTTTGATGGTTTATGGTAAATTGGTGCTTCTTCTGCTAGAGCATCCGCTGGAACTTCAGCTACCATTTCACCTTTATGGAATAAACGAAGCATTTTATCTTCAGTTACTTTCCCCATCGTAACTGCTGCAAGGCCGTATTTTTCAAATAAATCTACAATCTCTTGCTCTCTACCTTTTTTCACAACAATCAACATACGTTCTTGTGACTCAGATAGCATCATTTCATATGGCGTCATACCTGTTTCACGCTGCGGTACATCATCTAAATACATTTCAATACCCATTCCTGCTTTACTTGCCATTTCCGCAGAAGATGATGTTAAACCAGCAGCTCCCATATCTTGAATTCCAACAAGAGCATCAGATTGAATAAGCTCTAAGCATGCTTCAATAAGAAGTTTCTCCATAAATGGATCGCCTACTTGTACTGCTGGGCGTTTTGCTTCTGAACTCTCGGATAGTTCTTCCGATGCGAAAGTTGCACCGTGAATACCATCGCGTCCTGTTGAAGCACCTACGTACATAACCGTATTACCAGCACCATGCGCTTGCCCTTTTTTAATATCTTCATGATTAATTAATCCAACGCACATCGCATTTACAAGTGGATTTCCTTCATAGCATGGATCAAATTGTACTTCTCCGCCCACTGTTGGAATACCAATACAGTTACCGTATCCTGCAATCCCTGCTACTACTTCCTCAAATAAATATTTCACACGTGGTGATTGT
The DNA here is from genome assembly GCF_044764345.1 of Bacillus sp. NPDC094106. Classification (NCBI taxonomy): domain Bacteria; kingdom Bacillati; phylum Bacillota; class Bacilli; order Caryophanales; family Bacillaceae; genus Bacillus; species Bacillus sp. NPDC094106. The sequence goes on from NZ_JBIWHY010000009.1 coordinate 204,056, forward strand.
AATTCGCCGAAGCGAAGTGAGTTTAATAGTGCTACTGGACGTGCTCCCATGGAGAACACATCGCGAATAATACCTCCAACACCTGTTGCAGCGCCTTGATATGGCTCAATTGCTGAAGGGTGGTTATGACTTTCCATTTTAAATACAACTGCTTGATTATCACCGATATCTACAATCCCTGCACCTTCTCCAGGTCCTTGTAGTACATGTTCTCCTGTTGTTGGAAACTTGCGAAGAACTGGTTTTGAATTTTTATAACTACAGTGCTCTGACCACATAACAGAGAATAGTCCTGTTTCTGTGTAGTTCGGCAAACGACCTAAAATCTTTTCAACCATGGCAAACTCTTCGTCTGTTAGCCCCATTTCCGCATATATACGTTCTTCTTTAATTTGTGTTGGATTTGGTTCAAGCATTAACGACATATGTTTCCCTCCAATGTTTCAAAATAGATTGAAAGACTTTTAAACCTTCAGCACCGCCAAGAAGTTCATCCACAGCACGCTCTGGATGTGGCATCATGCCAAGTACATTTCCTTTTTCATTTACAATACCTGCAATATCGGAAACACTTCCGTTTGGATTTTCTACGTAACGGAATGCAATTTGATTCTTTTCTTCTAATTCTTTAAGAGTTGCTTCATCGCAGTAGTAATTTCCTTCGCCATGTGCAATTGGAATATTGATGACTTCACCTTTTTTATATTGCGATGTAAACATTGTTTCATTATTTTCAACACGTAACTGAACAGTTCGGCACATGAATTTTAAATTTTCATTTCGCATTAATGCACCTGGTAGCAATCCTGATTCAACAAGAATCTGGAATCCATTACATACGCCTAAAATTGGTTTTCCTTGCTCGGCAGCTTTTTTCACTGCCTTCATTGCATTTGCAAAACGAGAAATAGCACCACAGCGAAGATAGTCGCCATAAGAGAATCCACCTGGTAAAAGAATCGCATCATACTCATCTAAATTCTCTGCATCATGCCAAACATAATCTACCTCTTCGCCAAGCTCATCTTTAATGGCATGAAACATATCAACATCACAGTTCGAACCTGGAAATACAATTACGGCAAATTTCACTGTGCGACAACCTCCTCAACTTCGTAACGGTAATCTTCCATTACAACGTTTGCTAGTAGTTTTTCACACATTTCTTTTACCTTGCTATCCAGATCAGTTACTGACTTATCAATTGTTAACTCCATATATTTACCGATGCGAACATCCTGTACTTCTGTAAAAGAAAGGCTATGCAGGGCACCTTTCACTGCTGTTCCTTGTGGATCTAGTACACTCTCTCTTAATGTTACATATACCTTTACTTTATACATGTGAAGCTCCCCCTAAACGTTTTAAAATTTCTTCATATGCCTCTGTTAAATTCCCAAGATCACGACGGAATACATCTTTATCAAATTTTTCATTGCTCGTTTCATCCCATAAACGGCAAGTATCTGGTGAAATTTCATCCGCTAATATGATTTCCCCTGTTTCGGTTACGCCAAACTCTAATTTGAAATCTACTAATCTTACACGACAGCTTGCGAAATGCTCAATCAACACTTGATTGATTTGTAGAGCTGTTTCCCGTAATACACTTACTTGCTCTGGCGTTGCAACGTTTAACACACGAATATGATCTTCCGTTACAAGTGGATCTCCTAAATCATCGTCTTTGAAGTAAAATTCTACAATTGGTGCTGTAAGAGCAGTTCCTTCTTCCATTCCTAATCTTTTTGAAAGACTACCTGCAATTACGTTTCTTGTGACAACTTCTAATGGAATAATGCTTACTTTTTTCACAAGTTGCTCTGTATCTGATAATTTCTCAACAAAGTGTGTTTTAATTCCTACTTCTTGTAACTTTCTGAACAATAAAGTTGTAATCTCATTGTTCAAACGACCTTTTCCTGTAATTGTCGCTTTTTTCTCCCCATTGAAAGCAGTCGCACTATCTTTGTACTCTACCCAAACCATATCTGCTGCTTCTGTACGATAAATTCTTTTTGCCTTACCTTCATACAGCAATTCTAGCTTTTGCATTTCGCAAGCCCCCTGTAGTTTGAAAAATGTGAATAATATTTTTATAAAGAATGGCACAGAATGACTCTATTCTGTGCCATATGAAATTTTACGCTTCGTTTAATCCAAGACGTTCGAAGATTGTATCAACGTGTTGCATATGATGTTCATAATTGAAGCATTCGTTAATTTCTTCTTGCGTTAACTTACTTGTAATGCGCTCGTCAGCTTCTACAAGCTCTTTAAATTGCACTTGTGTTTCCCAAGCTTCCATCGCTTTAGGCTGTACAATATCATAAGCTTCTTCACGTACCATGCCTTTGTCGATTAGTGTAAGCATTACACGCTGAGAATAAATTAAACCGTATGTTCTTGTCATATTACGTTTCATATTCTCTGGGAATACAGTTAAGTTTTTAACGATATTACCAAAGCGATTTAACATGTAATTTAACGCGATTGTAGCGTCTGGTAAAATTACGCGTTCTGCAGAAGAATGAGAGATATCACGCTCATGCCATAACGGAACATTCTCGTAAGCTGTCATCATATAACCGCGGATAACACGAGCTAAACCAGTCATATTTTCAGATCCGATTGGATTACGTTTATGTGGCATTGCAGAAGAACCTTTTTGACCTTTTGCGAAAGCTTCTTCCACTTCACGTGTTTCACTCTTTTGTAAACCACGAATTTCAACTGCCATCTTTTCAATGGATGTTGCGATTAATGCAAGTGTTGACATGTAATGTGCATGACGATCACGTTGCAACGTTTGTGTAGAAATTGGCGCTGCTTCTAATCCTAAGTTCTCACAAACATATTTTTCTACGAAAGGATCAATATTCGCATATGTACCAACCGCACCAGATAGTTTACCAACACGAACTGTATGAGCAGCTTGCTTGAAGCGCTCTACGTTACGTTTCATTTCTTCATACCAAAGACCAAGTTTTAAACCAAATGTTGTTGGCTCTGCATGAACACCGTGTGTTCTTCCCATCATAATCGTGTATTTATGCTCTTTCGCTTTATTAGCTAAAATGCTAGTAAAGTTTTCTAAATCTTTTAATAAGATTTCATTTGCTTGTTTTAAGATGTAAGATAAAGCTGTATCTACTACGTCTGTAGATGTTAAACCGTAATGAACCCATTTACGTTCTTCACCTAATGCTGGTGTTTCTGATACAGCACGAGTGAAAGCAACTACGTCATGGCGTGTTTCTTTTTCAATTTCGTAAATACGCTCCATATCAAATGATGCATGCTCACGAATTTTTTTTACATCTTCTTTTGGAATATCGCCAAGCTCAGCCCATGCTTCACAAGCTAAAATCTCAACTTCTAACCACGCTTTAAATTTGTTCTCTTCCGTCCAAATCGCACCCATTTCAGGGCGTGTATAACGACTAATCATCTTTTTCCCTCCAACAGTTGTTCTTGATGGTCCCAAATATGCAAACTCTTCGCTTTTTCTAGAGCGCCTTCAATATTCTCATTTAAAATATTTACATGCCCCATTTTTCGCTGTGCTTTTGCTTCTTCTTTTCCATACAAGTGTAAATAGCACCCGGTTAATCTATTCACTTGTCCTAGGACCCCTTCTATATGTTCGCCTAAAATGTTCACCATGACAACTGGTTTTAACAAATTTGTTTCTCCAAGAGGTAAATTACAGATTGCTCGAATATGTTGCCCAAATTGACTCGTTTCACATCCATCAAGTGTATAATGCCCTGAGTTGTGAGGTCTTGGTGCTAATTCATTAATGTAAACCTCACCGTCAGCTGTAGCAAACATCTCTACCGCTAGTGTTCCCACAAGTTCTAATTCATCCGCAAGTACTTTTGCATAAGTAATTGCTTTTTGAGAAAGTTCTTCTGTAATACGAGCTGGAACGATAGATTCATGTAAAATGTTATTCACATGAATATTTTCTGCTACTGGAAATACCTTCGTTTCCCCACTTACACTACGAGTTACAATAACGGATATTTCCTTTTCAAATGGCACCCATTTTTCTAGAATACATTCAGTTTGATCGACAAGCTCTTTTGCTCTTGCAACATCAGCTTCACTTCTTAAAACAACTTGCCCTTTACCGTCATATCCTCCTGTTGTTGTTTTTAACACACAAGGGAAGGAAAGTTCCGTAATTGCTTCTAAAAGTTCATCGTGCTTCTGAATTAATCTATATGGTGCTACTGGCAAACCAACCTTTACGATTGCATTCTTTTCTGTAAAACGATTTTGCGTTTTGCTTAATAACTGACTGCCTTGTGGCAAATACGCATGTTTTTCAAGCCATTGTAGACATCTATAATCAATATTTTCAAATTCATATGTGACAACATCGCTTATTTCTGCTAAATACTGAATCGCTTTCAAATCATCATAGGATGCAACAATTTCGATGTCAGCAACTTGTGCACATGGTGAATGCTTTGTTGGATCTAAAACAGCAATTTTATAACCCATTTCCTTAGCTGCCAACGCCATCATTCTTCCAAGCTGGCCGCCTCCGATAATACCGATTGTTTTTCCAGGTAAGATGATTCTCGTCATACTAGCTCACTACCTTCACGCACAGTTTTCTCAATAGCTTCTCGTCTCAACTCTAATGCATCATGTATGTCATCATAAAATGATCCAAGTATTTGTGCAGCAAGTAATCCAGCATTTGTTGAACCAGCCTTACCAATCGCAACAGTTGCAACTGGAACCCCTCCTGGCATTTGGACAATGGATAATAACGAATCTAGGCCGTTTAATGCTTTTGATTGAACTGGGACACCGATTACAGGAAGATTTGTCTTCGCTGCAACCATTCCTGGTAAATGCGCTGCTCCACCAGCTCCAGCAATAATAACTTTTAATCCACGCTCACGAGCTGTTTCTGCATATTCAAACATATAATCCGGAGTCCGATGAGCGGATACAACTTTTTTCTCATACGGTATATTTAATTCATCTAAAATGTCACAAGCATATTTCATTGTTTCCCAGTCTGACGTGCTTCCCATTATGACTCCAACTAGTGATTTCATATTAGAATCCCCCCGATTCAAATAAAAAAAGCCTGAAATAGAACAGTTTCTCTTTTACTATGAGAGAAAGCGCTCTACTCAGGCATACGTATCCCTTGTGAATAGAAAAATACCGAGTGACTTTCCCTCATAGTCTAACGAATAACGGTCGTTAGGTAGAGACTTGCAGGCCATATCCCCGCGATTATATGAGGTCTTATATATTATTGTTTCTATGGCTATATTAACAATATTTCATAAACAATGTCAATAAATAATCGAATGTTTTTTTATTAGTTATCGTTAACGTTCGTGTTTTAGTTATATTCAAAAGAAGAAGTGAAAATATATGCAAGTAAAAAACGAAATTAGGATAAGAGGATCAGATGTATCATATGAAAATCTGATGGTTTAGCGATAAAATACCTTAACTATGATTCAATCAAATTTCATTTTCGAAAGTTATAATTTATAACAATAACAGTTATTTATTTTCAAATTCATACTGCTCTTAATCTGAACACATAAAAAAGTAATCAATTCAAGGTGCAAATAATACCATTTTTTATATATTTAAACATCACCTATGATACTATTATTATAAATTCACACTAATTTATAGGTGGTTTAATTATGCGGAAACTTAACATATTGTCATATTTATGTTTTTCTATCGCAATAACTGCTGCAATGATTGAATCCTCCTTTATAACATCTCACTTTTTCTATTCTCACTATTTAAAGCTTATGCTTCTTGTAGAAATAATCAGTCCCATTATCGGAATTATTTTAGGCTCTTTCGGAAAACCTGGAAAACCAAAACAAATTGCTATTATTTTAAACAGTCTCTTCTTTACTCCTCCACTCGTGTTAAACATCTCTTGAAGATGATACACGAGAAACCCCCACTTCAAAATCCGAAGGAGATAAGTGGGGGGAGTTTTCATGGATTATGACATTTGGCAAATAAAAATAAAACACAAAAAAACCTAAGTCGAAACGACTTAGGTTTTTGCTTGGCGACGTCCTACTCTCACAGGGGCAAGGCCCCAACTACCATCGGCGCTAGAGAGCTTAACTTCCGTGTTCGGTATGGGAACGGGTGTGACCTCTCTGCCATCATCACCAAACTAATGAAGGCATATTCCTTCAAAACTAGATAACACTTGCTTCATATTATATGGTTAAGTCCTCGATCTATTAGTATTCGTCAGCTCCACATGTCACCATGCTTCCACCTCGAACCTATCAACCTGATCAT
>NZ_JBIWHY010000010.1:0-93711 GCF_044764345.1 Bacillus sp. NPDC094106
TCTTTTATTTTTCGTCATAGTAGATTCTCCTCAAATATATTAGTTGTAGTCTACTTGACCTTAATTTTTTTGTCTAGTTCAGTGTAGCCTATCCATTTTTTAGATTTAGGTCTTGATAATTTATAAAAGATTCGATGCTTTATCTTTTCAATTAAAAAATTCTAAATTTGTTTTGATTAGACTTTTTTTAAAATGAATTTATTTTTATTTTCTGTAGAATAAGGATCTGTAAGTTGTTTTTAATTAAACTTTATTTCAAGGCAACACTAAAAATCTAAGTTTTTACTTTTGTAATACTACCTAGGTTTTCATCTCTTTTTTCTATAAAATCAATAGCATTCAGAGCATCCATTTCCGTTGCTAATCCCAGTGGGTTTCGCCTTCCAAATATGTCCTTTTGAACATTGCCATTTTAGTGATGTAGACATATTGATATAAACACTGGAATCTTTTGGACTCTGCCAATAAGTACATATCACCAATTGCTTTTTTACTTCCATTTTTGATTCCCTCCGTAAAACTCCCCTTCTTTCTAGTATAAAACAACAACTTTTTTAATTCATTATTATTTATCTTACAGCAATAATTAAAGACTTAATTCAGTAGCATGTAATCTTTTAATTTGAGTATATTTTTTCTTTAAGCACTACAGAAACAACTTTATTGTAAACGTAAAAACTGTATTGTTACTTAAAATCTATTTTATGTTAAAAAACATAAGGTTTAAGTCCAGAAATCAGTGTCTATATTTATAATAGGACAACTTAAAAAGTGCGGTGTTGAAATTGCATTATGCATATTCAAAAAGAAGTCAATTATATGGAGTCAAACCTATGGGAGTAGGGAGTCCTTATATGGAATGCTTAACAAGTTACTTGATTAGGTTATCAGAAGTACATAAAGTTTATCCGTCCTCGTTACTTTCTTATATCGTTGCACCAATACTTGATAAAGAATTTTTTATCAACAGTGTTAAAAGGGGAGGGAATAGATTTTACGATGGTGCCCGAACAATTAATACTTTTGAAAAAAATGCTGTAGACATGGTAACTGTTTTAGAAGATCTAACAGGAGTAAAGCATTTAGATCAATTGACATTAATGGGATTAAAGGACGTAATTCCATCGCGGTATTTACTAAAGAATCATTTATCTTGGTGTCCATTATGTTATGAAGAACAAATGAATAATGAAGAAAGTTATTATAATCCATTATTGTGGCAGCTTGAGGTAGTTAAGGTATGCCTTAAGCATAAATGCAGCTTAGAAATATATTGTCCTTCTTGCAATAAAAATCTCCCTATTTTACACAGGAAAAGTCAAAACGGATACTGTGTATATTACAATACATGGCTCGGTATAGAAAAAGATAGTGATCCAGATTTATATAACCTGGATAATAATCCTAAAATAACTTTAATGGCGGAACAATTTATAAATCATAAAGAAGAAATATCGGTTTCAGGAAATAGACAACAAATCATTAGAAATTTAAATTACCTTGTTGAAATTTATGAAGATGGGAATCTACAAAGGTTTGCGAAAAACTTAAACTTAGCAAAAACGACTCTTTGGGATTGGTGTAAAGGAAAAGTTTTACCACCCCTTCCTAGGATTTTTGAAATATGTAGCTTATTTGATATTTCACCGGTTTATTTCTACACCCAAGATATCAGTACAAATAAAAATAAAACTCTAATTACCTTGAATACAGAGCTTGCTTCACGGAATCAAGGTACAAGAGAAATCAGATTTGATCACACTCGAGCATTGGCTATGCTCGAGAAGTATGCCAGCAATTCAGAACATATTATATCTATGACTGAATTAGCTAAGTTGATAGGCTACCCTAAAAGGACGCTTTACGAACATTTTCCAGACCTATGCAAGATTATTTCTGCAAAGAATAAAGAATTTATTAAAAGACGAACAAAACAGGCTTATGAAGATAATTGCTTAATAATTGATAACTGTGTTGAAGTTCTAGGAAAGAACGGTGTGTATCCGAGTAGAAGAAAGATAGAAGAAATTGCCCATAAGCCAGGGTTACTTAAAGATAAGAAGTTAAGAGAGTATTTAAATGTATTGATGCAAAATGAATTTTCTAATGATAGGAGGTAAGTCATGTTCAGTGAACAGGAGTTTCAAAGCTGGTGTATTTTGTTGGATTTTACCAAAGAGGCGGTTAGTACAATTCAAAAAATCCGGACATCACCGCCTTCTCGTAGTGTTAGGAGTTCGAAGAAAAACGTATCTGGGAAATACCCAAGTAAGAAAATGGGGATGTCTATTCAATACGAGAGTTATACAGTTGAACTAGTTGCTATGTACCTAATGGAATATGATGATGATGTACTCGAATATTATGATCAACCTATTACCTTAAAGTTAGATTATTCTCGTGAAAATGGTAAGAGAATATCTTTTTATTATAATCCAGATTTTTTAGTATTAAGAAAAGATGGTGCACAGATTGAGGAATGGAAAACCGAAGAACAACTAATTAAGCTTTCAGAAAAAGATCCAGTAAGGTACTTAAAAGATGAAGATGGGAACTGGAGATGTCCACCTGCAGAAATTGCAGCCAATCAATTAGGTTTGGATTTTGTTGTTCGATCATCGGCTGAAATGGATATAAATGTGCACAGAAATCTTATATTTCTAGAGGCGTATCTCAAGAATGGAGATTATACAGTACCAGAAGACAAGAAAAAAGAAATCATTAATATTCTTTCTTCGAATTTAGGAATGAAATTATCCGAACTGCTGGCTTCTTTAAAAACAACAAATGCTGATGATGTATATACATTGATTGTGAAGAATGAAATATATGTGGACCTGATGAAATATATAATTGCCAATTCTAATGATGTACCGATTTTTTTGAGTGAACAGCGTAGTAAGGCATTTGAAAGTATTAATTCAACAAAAACTGAAAATATTCATCCTGTAACAGCTGTAACAATAGATGTTAATGCGACAGTTATGTGGGACGGAATTCTTTGGAGGATTGTAAATGTAGGTTTTCAATCCATCTCGCTTTATTCGGATGAAAATGGGGTATTAGAATTACCTAAAATACATTTTATAGAGTTGCTGAATAACGGTAGGATAGATCTCAAAAATGAAAAAGAGGAGAGTAGAAAATATGCGCCCTTTATAGAAAATATATTAGAAATGGGACCAGAAGAGTTGGCAAGGGCTAATAGAAAAATAAATGTAGTTAAGCGAAAATTAAATAATGAAAAAATACCTAGTAGTGAAGTTTCTGAAAGAACTTTGAGACAGTGGGTAAAAGACTACAAAGAGGCTCAACAGATATATGGAAATGGATATATAGGTTTATTAGCTAAAAATCAAAGCAAGGGTAATCGAGAGAAAAAGCAAGCGGAAAAAACAGTTGCGACTAGAGGGCGTAAGGTAGGAATACGTAATCCAAAAAGAGATCCTGTAGGTAAACAAGATTATATGGAAGGCTGAAAATATGGATATATCTAAAAAGCCAACAGTTAGTTATTTCTATCCTATAAAACCTATAAATATTGGTACTCCAATGGTTGAATGCTTAAATAGTTATCTTAAAAGACTTGCTGATGCGCATAATGTTAAATTAAGAACCCTTGTTTCTCATATTATTTTTTTGCATCCAGAGAAGCGTAACTTACTTTCTAAAGAACCTCAACAGGGAAGTTTTATCAATCAGACTTCTTATTATAGTATGGCAAAAAGTACATCGATAATTGCTGAATCCTTAGAACTGTTAACGTTACAAAAAGGTTTTAAGTACATGACGATGCTAACTTGGAAGGAAGTTGTATATTCTCAGAATTTATATAATTTTCATAAGAAGTGGTGTCCCCACTGTCTTGATGAATGGAAGAAGGTTGATGAAGAAATATATGAACCATTTATTTGGTATTTTGATTGTGCCACAGTATGTTTGAAGCATAAAAGAAAATTAGAAGCTTTGTGTCCTAATCCAAAATGTAGGAGAGAACAAGTAGCTATTAGACAGTCTCGGGGGTCATTGTTATGCATGTGGTAATTGGTTAGGACAAAGAGAATATGATTTTTCGGAAAAGCAATATGAGATAACTCAAAGAGATGAATGGATTAATAAAAGTATAGGAGAATTGTTACAAGTAGCTCCATACATTGTTCCTCCGACAATAGAAGAGATCTCTTTAATGCTTGAACAGTATGTAACAATTCTTTTTCAAAGTGACCATCGCCAGTTTTGTAAAGCGGCAGGAATACATCCTATGACTCTAAAAGCAATTATGCTTAGAAAGCAAAGGATATCACTACAAGCACTTTTATCATTAAGCCTGTATACTAAAATTCCATTGTTAAAGTTACTGAACTTGTCGTATAAAAGTTCTAATGAATAAAATAGTAAGATTAAATACCTCATGCTGATAATAGGTATTTTTATTTGTCTTGTTGTAAAATTCACGGCAAGCTTATGGGTTAATAATTAATCCACGGCAAAGTTATGCTTCCTTTAGCGGCAACTTTATGGGTAAAGTCACATTGTGTGTGGATTAAAGCATAAAAATGTTACAATTACATTCTTATGCTTTAAAATTGACGTGACAATATTATGCTTTAATGTAGTTTTGAAATAAAGAAGGATAAAAAACTTTTCTTAAAAGTTCATACAGGGGTCACCATACATGCCCATCAAGCTAATAAAAGCAAATACCCCAAAACCCAAAACGAGAAAATGTACATCTCCAGGTGAAAATGTACATTTTTTGTTCAAGGGGTTCTGCAAAATTTAAATTTGATGGATGAATTTAAACTTCTAAAAAACCTGAAGATGTCCCCATAGCAATTACGATGTCTTCTTTTTTTAAGAGGTTTTGATTCTTTAATTGATTTATCGTATGGATTACTGTAGCCGAAGAATTTTCAAGAAAAAGACCCTTTGTTAATAGGAATTGTTGATCTTTTTTTGCCTGTTCTTCGGTAACTACTGCTGCTAATCCATTAGATTCTTGTAATGCACTCAAAGCTTGGAAAGTCACCGTTGTTCCGTCTAATGATTTCAACCCAGTTTCTCCAATAAATTCTTCTGTATAGTGAACTCCATTTAATACATTTGTTAAACGTGGAAAGGGCTCAACTGCTATCATTTTGGGAAGTTTTATTGTATTTTTATTTAGGGTAATTTCTTTAAAACCTTGCCAAATTCCCCACAATAGGTCCCCTCTAGAAACTGGAACAATGATTTTAGTAGGTACTTTTCCTTGCAATTGTTGCAAAATTTCATAGGCAATAGTTTTATAACCTTGAATTCCAATAAAATTACTTCCAACGGGAGGTGTTAAATAGTTGCTGGCAGGGTAAAATCCATTATCAGAATATTCCTTTAATTTAATCCATCTTTCTTCAGGTGTATCAGTTAATATTAAGTTTGCTCCATAACCTTTAAGTAATGATTGAATACGATTATTTAAGTTTTTCGAAGCAATTACAATACATTTTATACCTCCGAAAGCCGCATAGGCTGCCAATGAAATTCCTGCGTTTCCACTAGATGCTACAACTACACCTTCGGATCCTGTTTCAATAGCTCTTGTTACAATTAAAGAACTCATTCTATCTTTATGTGAGCCTGTTGGGTTTTGACCTTCGTATTTTATGAAAATTTCCCCAAATTCTTCTTTATCAATTAATATAGGAATCAATGGGGTATTTCCTTCCCCCATAGAAAAGTAAGATTTATAAGGTAATGCACAAGTCGTATCATCCTGTTTATATATTATTTTTAAACTTGACGGCATATTTTCAGCCAAGCATCTTGGACAGCCTTCAAAAAAATCAGCAAAATCATAGTTGTTATAACAACGTAGGCATTGCAAATAATTTATTTTAGGATTTTTTTTAATAGTTAATTTCAATGTAAACCATCTCCTAATTTCAAATAATATAATTAATATTTTATTTCGTTTTACTGCGTTTCTATTTCTTTATTCAATAATTAGTGTAAAATGATTATTGATTATTGTCTAATTGAATTATTCTATACTAATAATTGATTTTTTGAATTAAGAGGTGATATTTTTGGACTATGAACAAATTAAATCATTCCTTTCTGTAGCAAATCATCGACATTTTACAAAAGCTGCTGATGAGTTACATGTAACTCAATCAACAATTACTACAAGAATTAAAAATTTAGAAGGATACTATGGACAACCTTTGTTTTATCGTTCAAACAAAAAAGTTGAACTTTCTGATTTTGGAAAAAGAATATTACCATTGTTAGAGAGACAGTTATATATAATGGAGAAAACAAAGGAAATTGCCAAAGAGTACCTAACAAAAGAAAAAGTAATTTGTCTAGGGGTAACATATTCTTTATGGAATCCTGTTTTAGTTAAGTGGGTTGAACATATACATACTGTTTTTAGAAATATACATTTTAAATTTATAACAGACCATTCTCCACAAATAATGGAGGGTGTTAAAGATGGTTCTATAGATATTGGAATAGTTTATCATGCTCCATTAAATGATAATATTAAAATTGAAGTAGTGGGATATGATTGTTTTTCCTTATATGGTGCCTCTTCTTTTCATATCAATGAGAGACTTAATTCGAATAACATTATAAACTATCCAATCGTATATCTAGATTGGGGAAGAACTTTTGATGATTGGTTTTTTAGAGAATTCGGTGAATCGTTTACACCTTTTGTACAAGTTGGTCACAGTAAAACTTTACTAGATTTTGTAAAATCCGGACAAGGAATTGCATTTATTCCGGATCGAATCGTTGAATCATCAGATGGTTTAGAGAAGGTTCATAAACTTGCATATGAGTCTTTAAATCTGTTATATCCTCAGGAAGTGTATCTCATTGCGAAGTCAACCGCACTGCATAACGAGGCTATTCGTTATTGCAGAGATTCTTTAAAAAAATACGTATTTTAAATGCAATTTTCATCAAGATAGAGTAAATTTATATTCATAAAACGAAAAAACGCTATTCTTTTTGTAGAAATATACAGAAAGTGTACAGAGACAATAAAGTCGTTGCATTTTGATGTAAAAAACTAAGAGCAATACTACAGTTTGTAAGTAGTATTGCCCTTTAAAGTTGTTTAATATGAGGTATATCTTCTACTTTCCTCGGATTCGTGTATTGGATTCCGGATTCCAGGTAAATTTGCTTCTACAGCCGAGAAAGAAGGTTTTTTTAATATGTTTAAAAATATTTTTTGCTGGGAATTTGAATTTCCCTTATATGTCTATATATATTGATTTACAGTTTCTTGAAATGTACTTGTATCAAATTTATGTTCTATATAAATTTGATGCCATACCATAAATGATAAAACTGTCCAAATTTTACGGCTATAATCCCCTTTTCCAATACAGTGTGCTTCGAGCAATTTCAAAACGTATTGCTTATTAATTAAATGATCAGTTTGACTTTCTGTAATAATAGTTACAGCCCAATCATACATTTCACTCTTTAACCAATGACGAATTGGTACAGGAAACCCTAGTTTTTTACGTTTTAACACATGATTCGGAACAATGCCTTTTACTGCTTCGCGTAGAAGAAATTTTGTTGTTCCATTTGCAATTTTTAAATCATCTGGAATTTTTGATGCAACATCGAACACTTCCTTATCTAAAAATGGAACGCGAAGTTCTAAGGAATGCGCCAATGTCATTCGATCTGCCTTTACAAGTATATCACCACGCAACCAGGTAAACATATCAATATATTGCATCTTGCTTACATCATTATAAGAACGTATTTCATTGTACAAAGGTTTGGTTATATCCATGTAGTTTACAGCATTACTGTAGTTTTGTATAAGCTCCTCTTTTTCACTTTCTCTGAAGATTTTTGCATTTCCATAGTAACGCTCTTCGATAGGTGTACAGCCACGTTCAATGAAGCTTTTTCCTTTGAAACCTGTTTGTAATGCACCACTCAACGCTTTTAGAGCGCGTTTTCCTGATGACGGAATATACTGGAATAACTTTAATGAATTCGGTTCACGATAAATATTATAACCACCGAATAATTCATCAGCCCCTTCACCAGATAAAACCACTTTGACATGCTTACGTGCTTCTTTTGCTACAAAATATAACGGAACAGCGGCTGGATCCGCCAATGGATCGTCCATATGCCACATGATTTTTGGAAATTCATTCATAAATTCTTCTGGCGTTACAAGAACGCTATGATTTTTCACATTGAGTTTGTCTGCTGTTTCCTTTGCCACATCAATTTCACTAAAACCCTCATGTTCAAAACCTACAGAGAATGTAAGCAAATTAGGATTAAACTCTTTTGCAATAGATACAACAATTGAGGAATCGATCCCGCCAGATAAAAAGGATCCAACAGGAACATCGCTTCGCATATGCAATTTTACAGAATCATATAATACATCACGAATCTTTTTGATATGACCCTCTTTTGACACATTAGAAGCATTAAAATATGGCTTCCAGTAGCGATGGAAGGAAATTTCTTTCCCAGGTTCTTTAACAAAATAGTGTCCTGGCTCTAGCTTATTAATCTCCTTATTTAAAGATTGTGGTTCTGGTGCATATTGATAAGTAAAATAATGATGTAAAGATGAAATGTTTATACCTTTATCCCTCAATGCATGAAGAATGCTTTTCTTTTCAGATGCAAAATAAATCATCTCTTCTTCTTGTGCAATAAACAATGGTTTAATACCAAAATGATCACGTGCACCGAATAAACGCTTTTCTTCACGATCCCAAATTACAAATGCAAACATGCCACGCAAGTAATCTACACACTTTTCCTTCATTTTTGCATATAAAGCAATTAGTACTTCTGTATCTGATTGCGTTGAAAATGTAGCCCCTTTTTCCAAAAGCATATTTCGAAGTTCTACATAGTTATAAATTTCGCCATTAAAAATAATCACATATCGCTCATTTTCATATGTCAATGGCTGATGGCCAGCCTTTAAGTCAATAATGCTCAAGCGACGGAAGCCAAATTGTACATGTTCATCGCGGAAATAGCCTTCATCATCTGGTCCACGGTGAAGAATCATTGAATTCATCATCTCAAACTGTACAATATCCTCAGTTGAAAGTTCCCTAGGTTTATCATATAAGCAACCTACAAAGCCACACATACTGTTACCTTCTCTCTAAAAAATTCCTTTTACAAAATATCACCTTAGGTATGAACATAGATAAAGTAATCCTTACCATGAATTTCGAATAAAGCAAGGACATTCGTTCTTTTGTAACATATTGAAGGCACTATTTTGATTTATGTAGTTTGTTAGCAATAACCCTACAAATACAACCATCTTTAGTGTGTTGATTGAATTTATCCAGCAACTGAAATAGCTAGTTGCTGGATAAACTCATGAATGAGTACTTTTTCATCTCGGAATCTTTATTTTGAGTATTCCAAAATTTTTTTTTAAAATAGAACACTCTATCTAAAGAAGCATTAGAAAGTAAGTTCCTAAGGGATCCGCACAAATTGCTCAAAATTAAATATAAAAATTAGATTAGTGCTTCAACTAAGCTTTTCCCAAACTCTTTAGCACCCTCTGGACCGTCACTTGTTATAATATCACTATGAGCAATAACATGTTGTGCAACATATTCTACATTATTATCTTTCAATGCATTAATCATCACATCTACTGGATAACATGTTGCTTGTCGTCCGGAAAGTAAACCAGTTTGTGCTATTACAACAGAGCCAGCACAAATTCCTGTTACAAGAATTTTCTGCTCATAAGCTTGCTTCAAATAACTTATCAATGTTTGATTTTCCCATAGATGATCTATAGTGCCAGAACCGCCAATAACAGCTATAATATCGTTATCATTTACTGGAACTTCAGAGAAAATAACCTCTGCTTTTGTCTTCCCTTGATTATCTCCTGTAATTTCACCAATTTTGGTACTTGCAATCGTCACTTTAACTCCTGCATTTTCTAATACTTCTTTTGGATGAAATAATTCATCTTCATTAAAGCGATCTGGTGGTATAATAAATAATGCGTTTTTATTCATTGTGTGTTTATCTCCTCTAAATAAAAAAAATTTTAAGATTAAATATAGTTTAACCTCGATTATTCACACTGTGAAGACCGAACTTTTTTGTACGAAGGTTACCTAAAAGTTACTATCGTAAGAAAATAAGGAGTTAAGAAGACATGTCAGATACATTACGAGAAGACATTAAAAAGAAGATATTAAATGGTGATTTTAATTGTGAAAAAGAACTTACTTTGTCTGTACTTAGCGGGAAGTGGAAAGTAGTTATTTTGTGGCACCTGGGTGTAGAAGGACCACATCGTTTTAGTGATCTTCAAAGACTTTTCCCTAAAATATCTCACAAAATATTAACTAATCAATTACGTGAACTTGCAGAAGATAGAATTATCCGCAGGGAAGTGTTCCCAGAGTCTCCCCCAAAAGTTGAATACTCTATGACTGAACTCGGAATGACTTTGCTACCTATAGTTGAAATGATGTATGATTGGGGAAAAAAACGAATGATAGAAATTAAAGAAGAATTAGGTTGTTAGAATCAAAAGATTAATAACCTGAAACTTCCACTCCTAAAGGGCAAGTTGGCTAACGCCAGTGAAATTTTTGCTACCAAAGGTAAAGTCCATTCCTTCCACTCGTAAAATAACCAAGGTAGCGAAAGAACTTCTATTCGCTGAACATCTAGGGGTATTGCTAACAAAAAATAAACTACTTCAAAACGATAAAATTGAGAAATTTTCACTTTTTGTTTTGGGGCAATTCTTAAGTTGAATGAAAATAATTAAAAACTTTAGTGTACATAAATATTGGTGTCAATTTTAGTAAAACAACTACAGCCATATGGCTAATATTAATACTTAAAATACTTTGAACATGATTCTAAAGTAGAATTGTATATTTTTGTAGATTATGCCAATTTGTATGAGAATAAAATTATCAGTTGGTAGAAGTAATCTATCTTTAACATTAACACGAAGTGTATTTAAGTTATACTTAGAAAATTTATATCTCATATATCTTGAAATATCTTCTTCGTGTGTAGATAAAAATATTTGTTTATCTCTAAATTCATTGCGTAATAATTCAACGAAAGAGGCCATGTTTATCTCATCCATAGTCTGGACAGGGTCGTCAATTAGTAGAATATTTATAGAATCATTTCCGTAAACTTTATTTAAAGCTAATGTTAGAATTGATGTTGAGGCCATTCAGGCTTTCCTCGAGAGAGTTCTAGAGGGAATTAATAATGAGCCTGTATCAATTACTGATATTTGTAAAGAACTAGGTGTAACACGACCGACCTTAAAAATACATTTTAATGATTTATTAGAAGAGATTAAGTTAAAAAATAAAGAGGCTGTCTCAAAAAGAAGTATAACTCTAAAGAAAAATAGAGAAATTAAGTTATTTGAGACAATACATCTATTATATAATAATGGCACTTATCCAAGCATGAGAAAGGTTCAAGAGGTATTGGATTTTAATATTGGATTTGATAACGATTTTATAGACCTATGGAGAGAAACTCTTAAGGGATTAAATTTACCTTTAAGACCTAATTAATATGACCTGTTTTCACATGAATTATTGTGTTTAAACTATAATAATGGCAGTATTTTGTGTTTAAAGCATAAAATTGTCTAAAGTGAATGATTTTAATGAAAGTTAGTAACGAAATTTAGTTTACGGTCATAAATATTGGAATAAGGAAAGTAAAAGAAGCTTGTAAATGCTGCTATAAATGCATTTACAAGCTTATGATTTAAAGAGTTACAATATTATGTTTTAAATCACATTTGTGTGTAACAAGAAGCATAAGATGGCCGTTACGGTCAACTTATGCTTCTTTTAGTTTGTGGCCAACTTATGCTTCCAACAATAAACTTTTAAATTACTCATAAAATGCAAAGAAATGCTTTACCTCTTCAAGTAACTAATTTTAAGAAGTTTTACTTACCAAGCTAATATTTTTAAGTATCCACCAAACGAAAATTTTATCTCTCTATAGCTTTTCATGGGAATTCAGCTTATTTTTTCATTTTCTTCTTTTTTGTATGTAATATTGCATATAAGAATGTATTGATAAAAATGTAAGCGCTTACTATAATAGAGGCATAAAGATAAATCACATCTTAGTAACAACAAAAGAGGAGGAAATAATATGACAATCGCAATGGCAATTTTAAAATTTGTAGGTGGAGTACTTCCATTAGTTCAAGAACTTTTAAAAGCATTTATGTAAGTTTAATATTTAGCAATTATTTATGAATAATTATCATACTTTAATACGAAAAAAAGGAAGGTAGGAGTTGATTTTTTTGAAAATTAAGAAAAACACCAAAGGAATAAAATTCCTAACATGTTTATTAGTTAGTTTATGCACTATTAATTATTCATCTATTTCTTTCGCGGAAACACAAACAGGTAATTCAGCTGATCAAGCAAAAAATGCTAGTGGCATAGATACTGGCATAGCAAATTTAAAGTATGATAGTAGAGATATTTTAGCAGTAAATGGTGATAAAGTAGAGAGTTTTGTGCCGAAAGAAGGTAAAAATTCAAATGGTAAATTTGTAGTAGTTGAACGTCAGAAAAAATCACTTACAACTTCACCAGTGGATATTTCGATTATTGATTCTATGACTAATCGTACTTATCCAGGAGCAGTACAACTTGCAAATAAAGCTTTTGCGGATAATCAGCCGAGTTTATTAGTGGCCAAGAGAAAACCTTTGAATATTAGTATAGACTTACCTGGCATGAGAAAAGAAAATACAGTAACTGTCCAAAATCCAACATATAGTAATGTATCTGGAGCAGTAGATGATTTAGTATCTACTTGGAACGAAAAGTATTCATCAGCACATACGTTACCTGCAAGAATGCAGTATACAGAATCTATGGTTTATAGTAAATCTCAGATAGCAAGTGCTCTTAATGTTAACGCTAAATATCTTGATAATGGACTGAATATTGACTTTAATGCGGTTGCAAATGGAGAGAAAAAAGTGATGGTTGCGGCATATAAGCAAATATTTTATACCGTAAGTGCAGAACTACCTAACAATCCATCAGACCTGTTTGATAATAGTGTTACGTTTGAAGAGTTAACTCGTAAAGGGGTAAGTAATACGGCTCCGCCTGTTATGGTGTCAAATGTAGCTTACGGCAGAACCATTTATGTGAAATTAGAAACAACTTCTAAGAGCAAAGATGTACAAGCTGCCTTTAAAGCCTTACTTAAGAATAACAGTGTTGAAACGAGTGGACAGTACAAAGATATTTTTGAAGACAGTACCTTTACTGCTGTAGTATTAGGCGGAGATGCAAAAGAGCATAACAAGGTTGTTACAAAAGATTTTGATGAAATACGAAATATCATTAAAGATAATGCAGAATTAAGTCCTAAAAATCCAGCATACCCGATTTCATATACAAGCTCTTTCTTAAAAGATAATTCAACTGCTGCTGTTCATAACAATACAGATTATATCGAGACTACATCTACAGAATATTCTAGTGCGAAAATGACGCTTGATCATTATGGTGCATATGTTGCTCAATTTGATGTATCTTGGGATGAATTCTCATATGATGAAAATGGAAAAGAAGTACTAACCCATAAAACTTGGGAAGGAAACAACAAAGACAAAACTGCTCATTTCTCTACAGTCATACCACTTCCACCTAATTCAAAAAATGTGAAAGTCTTAGCGAGAGAATGTACAGGTCTTGCATGGGAATGGTGGAGAACAATTATTAATGAACAAAATGTTCCATTAACAAATGAAATAAAAGTTTCAATTGGAGGAACGACATTATACCCAACTGCTAATATTAGTCATTAATTAAAGCCTAATTGTGATTTGAACCATAATTTTGCCGTTTCGGCAAGGTTATGGTTCTTTTTATTTACGGCAAAGTTATGCTTCTAAAAAATTATAAGGAAAAGTATTTGGGGATAGCGCCACATCGCCATCAAGTTAAGAATTCATTGTTCCCCAAAACAAAAAAATAGACAACTGTGAAGGATAAA
Organism: Bacillus sp. NPDC094106; assembly: GCF_044764345.1. Classification (NCBI taxonomy): domain Bacteria; kingdom Bacillati; phylum Bacillota; class Bacilli; order Caryophanales; family Bacillaceae; genus Bacillus; species Bacillus sp. NPDC094106. The sequence continues at coordinate 14,071 of NZ_JBIWHY010000010.1, forward strand.
ATTTTTGTTTTGGAGGTATTTCAAAATATTAGCTTGATGGGCAGGGGGTATTTAATTACTTTACCTTGATGGAGATGTGTTTCCTACCCTAAAAAACACCTTTGTGCAGGAACAAGAAGTAAAATTCAACTTAATCATAAGGAATGTTGCAAATAAAGAAGGTGTTTTTATCCGTATATTTCATGCACGTATATGCGATTTTTTTATCAGAAACAAAATGCAATAACCAATAGAAGTTCTGTAATTTTCAAGATGAAACTATCAAAAATAAGTCCGTTTTTCTCACACCTTTTGCACAGATTCTGCTTCCTCAAATTGAACCAGCGCTGCTTTCGCACGATCCCTGAGTGAGACTAAATCTTCTTCGACCTTTAAGAGGTTTTTCTTTCTTTGTTCGATCAAGTTCAGCTGCTCTTCGATAGTATGTACTACTTTTCTTAACTTTTCTGTTTGTTCACTTGTGCCTTTTACTTGCCTGTAATCCGCTTTGCGAAGCTCTAACGTGTCGCTGAGCGCGATGAATTGCTGAAGCTCTTGAAGGGAAAAGCCCATTACTTCTTTGGCATTTGTGATTTTTTTCAGGAAGTCAATATGTTCCTGGGAGTATAATCTTATGCCTCCTTCACTTCGCGGGGGAGCAGGCAGCAGCCCGATTTGTTCGTAATATCTGATGGTTCGTTTCGTTAAACCGCTTTGCTTTGCTACGTCATCTATTTTTATTCCGTCCATCATTTCGCTCCCATATTTCTTTATTTTTTACTATTACACTAACAGGATGGAGCTTTTAAGCTCAAGACTATTATACTACAACTAGAGATTTTTCAGAAAAAACAAACGGTTTACGCTAACGATGAAGAGGGAGTTATTAATGAAATCATTCTTTTGTCCATTTCAATTAACGTTGACGTTAAGGTTAAAAAGTTTTATACTAATATTTGCAACGAAATTGCAATCATAGCTTTTCCAATATAAAGGGGATATCAATCAGGGAACTGTAAACAGTAGATTGAACTCGCCTCAAAACCATATATAAAGGAGTTTATAATGGATGAATTCAAATCAAGAATATTCACTTAGTGCCCAAAACCAATCGGCCAAACAGCCGCTTGTCGTTTGGGTTATCTTTTTTGCCGCAATCATTTCTTTCATGGGCTTAGGACTTGTCGATCCTATTTTACCTGCGATTGCAGAAAAACTTCATGCTACTCCAAGCCAGGTTTCCTTACTATTTTCAAGCTATAACTTGATCACTGGGATTGCGATGCTGATCACTGGCGTTGTCTCCAGCAGGATTGGCATTAAATGGACTTTATTGACCGGCATTCTATTTATCATCGTCTTTTCGGCACTGGCGGGTTCTTCAAACGGAATATGGCAAATTGTCGCTTTCCGAGGCGGATGGGGACTTGGTAACTCATTATTTATTGCCACAGCGTTGTCTGCGATAGTAAGTTTATCTGTAGGCGGAACCACCAAAGCAATCATTTTGTATGAAGCAGCCATCGGGCTTGGTATTTCCGTAGGCCCGCTGCTTGGCGGAGAATTAGGCTCTATTTCTTGGCGCGGCCCGTTCTATGGGGTAAGCGTGCTAATGATCATCGCTTTTTTTGCTCTTTTATTAAAAATGCCTCAGGTTGCAAAGCCGAAAGTAAAAAGCTCTATCCTTGATCCGATCAAAGCATTGAAATTCCCTGGATTATTAAGACTTGGGGTTACAGCATTCCTTTATAACATCGGATTTTTCACGTTAATGGCATACGCTCCATTCGTCATGGGATTGGATGAGCATGGATTGGGATATGTGTTCCTTGGATGGGGAATTTGTCTCGCTATCACATCCGTCTTTGTTGCTCCGAAGCTTCAAGCCAGATTTGGAACGGTTAAATCAATGTGCGCGATGTTAAGCTTGTTTGCATTAACTCTTTTGGCAATGGGAATTTGGACAGAATCAAGAACAGTTATTATTGTTTCCGTTATCATCGCAGGCCTATTCTTGGGAACGAATAATACATTGATCACTACAGCGGTTATGCAGGTTGCACCAGTAGAGCGCGCTACGGCCTCTGCAGCATACAGCTTCGTTCGTTTCATCGGCGGAGCGATCGGACCTTGGCTGGCAAATAAGCTTGCTGAAACGTATACTCCACATGTTCCTTTCGTAATTGGCGCTGTATTTGTATTCTTAGCCATGCTGGTTGTTGCTTTTGGACGGAAACACATTGCACATGTAGATCAAGTTAGCGGCCACTAAAAAAGGTGTAACATCCTGGGAAGAAATAAAGAAAGATGAACTCCCAGAAAAAGTTAAAGAAAAGATGGGCGTAAAATAAATATTAGTATATGTACAGCAAAAAACCTCTTTGAACATAAAGAGGTTTTTTGCTGAAAACAATTACCTTGTTAGGTTACAAACAGATGATTAACAATAAAGTTATTTAAAAATATGCCTGTTCTGTCATTCTGCAATCGGGGCATTTTGTTGAATAACAGCTTAAAAGAAAATTGGATATCTTTTTTACATTTTAGAAGAGATTGTAAGGAATTCTACTTAAAGAGGCAAAGGTTTCATAAGTATTCTGATGGGAATATGTTAGAATAGTTATTAGGAATGAGTCTAGCTGATTCAAAAATGTGTAGTAATGAAAAGAGAAAATAGTGTGAAACGGAGGAGTTATATGAGTACAATCAAAAAACACAAGCCCAATAAACTAAAAATCATTTTACGGATATTAATGATTATTATTGGAGCATTTATAACAGCATATGGACTAGAAGCGGTATTAATCCCAAACAACGTTTCAGACGGTGGTGTGACGGGTTTAAGTATTGTTAGCTCACAACTATTTGGATTACCATTAGGAGTTCTAATTGCAGTCATTAACATCCCTTTTGTTTGGTTAGGGTATAAGCAAATTGGTAGGAATTTTGCTATTTATTCGATTATCGGTATTGCTTCACTAGCAATCGGTACGGTTCTTATGCACCAAGTACCAACTATTATTGAAGGTGACACATTGCTAATTACCGTTGTTGGGGGAATTATCATCGGTTTTGGTATGGGGTTAGCATTGCGTAATGGTGGCGCATTAGATGGAATTGATATGTTAGCCGTATTACTTTCTCGGAAATTACCTTTTGGGACAAGTGATCTCATCTTATTTTTAAACATGTTTGTTTTTATTGTTGTCTCAACAGTATTTGGTCTTCAAGGGGCTATTCTTTCAGCAATTGCTTACTTTATTGCTTCTAAAGTAATTCACATCGTTGAAGTAGGTTTAAGTGGTTCTAAAACATTTAAAATTATCACAAAGGAACCTGAATTAATGGTAGAGACAATTCGAGATCGCTTAGGTCGAAGTGCAACGTATAACGAAGTTTACGGCGGTTATTCAAATGAACAATTTAAAGAAATTACTTGTGTCATTAACCGTTTAGAAGAGAGTAAAATGAAAGAAATCATTCATGAAATTGATGGAAATGCCTTTGTTACGGTATATGACGTAGCAGAAGTAAAGGGCGGTAATTTCAAAAAACATGATATTCATTAATTATAATTTAGAAAATTCTAATATAGTTTCACAAAAAATCACCTTTTTAGTTTGACTAAAAGGTGATTTTTATTAGGATATTATCTGGCTTTACGAGACCATAAAATTACAGGTACTAAGAGCAGTGAAAACAGACCACCAACTAATGATAATGTCGTGTAGCTTGAATTTGCAACGATCATCCCAGACATAGCTCCTCCAGACGCACCTGCTAAGGCAATAAAAACGTCCGCTGTACCTTGAATTTTTGCTCGATTAGAAGAGTGCGTATGGTCAACAATTAAAGTTGTGCCACTTATTAAGCCGAGGTTCCATCCTAAACCAAGTAAAGAAAGTGCAATAATTAAAGAAATCATACTCTCGCCTGATCCCAATGCTCCAACTAAACCTGCAGCTAGTAAAGTCATTGCAGATGCAATTGCCATTGATATTCTTCCAACTTTATCAATCAAATAACCTGTAAATAGTGATGGAAGATACATAGCCCCTACATGAATACCAATCACAAGTCCTATTGCTCCCATACTATGTCCATGATGCCCCATATGAACAGGGGTCATCGTCATAATGGCAACCATGATTAATTGTGTCAGAATCATAATGGTTGCTCCCAGGATAATTCCCTTATTATTACTTGCATGATTCACGATAAAAGTTTTGTCTTCTTTTTTGTTTTCTTTGTTATAAGATTCAATAGCTTGTGCAATAACAAATGGATCTGGTCTAAGTAAAATGAAGAGGACTAGCCCTGCTAATATAAAGGCCACTCCAGCTAAAATAAAGGGTCCTGCTAGGGCAGGTACACCAATTGAAAGAGCAAAATCTCCCATAACTTCGACTAAATTAGGACCAGCTACGGCACCAAATGTTGTAGATACCATCGCTATACTTACAGCTGCCCCACGCTGGTTATTATTCGCCAAGTCTGTTCCAGCATATCGAGCTTGTAAATTTGTTGCTGTCCCCGCCCCATAAATAAATAGTGAAATAAATAAAAGAAAAACACTATTAAGTATTGCGGAGATAACTACGCCAAGGGCTCCTATTCCTCCCACTAAGAAGCCTGTGAATAAACCAACACGCCGACCAAATCTCTGGGTGAGTCTCCCAACTAATAAAGCAGCTCCTGCTGAACCTAAGGTGAAAAGAGCAGCTGGTAATCCAGCAAAGGCTTCCGTCTGAAGCATTTGTTGAGCAAGAAGAGCACCTACCGTTATCCCAGCGGCTAAACCTGCTCCTCCAAAAATTTGAGACATACTAACAATGAGTAAGGTTCTTTTGTATAATGTCCTCTGTTTTTCAAGAGAATGAATATAGCTTTTTATCTGTAAGTTGGCATGGCTAGACATTTTAACACCTTCTTATTCGATATTGTAATTCTTAAAAATTAACCACTTTGTTTGCCAATTCTACTAATTTAACACAGTCATTCATTGTAGAAATTGGGCATGAAGTTGTATCATCTACTAATAAATTTGAAATAAAGGTTGGGTTTTGACCAAAGGTTGTTTCATAAAAAAGTATTAAGAGAATGGGGGGTAAAATGAAATAGTGCTTCTCAGCTAACTGTATAAAAATAGTGTATTTATGGCAATGTTTTGCTTCGAAATTCCCAAGAATAATTTTTAAAAAACTATGATTTACGGCAATCTTATGCTTCCTTTTTATTGTACGGGAACTCTCATTCTAGTATCGATTAGCACGTGAAGACTGTACTCTCGAATGCGAAGTCTATCAATAAGTTTTTTATACTATATATATATCCATTTTGATTTTCCGGCATATAAGTCGCGGCCATGAAGAAGAAAAAGTGAACTGCACTCGTTTGCTCTCTTTGTTTTCATTTGGCATGGAGCAGGAAAAGGATCTGACCGCTGCTATGCATGGCCGGATTCTCTCTCCCACCTAAAAAGAAAGGTTTTATGTCGATTTTCAATTTGTATTTATATAGTTGTATTTTTGTTAAGGAAAGGCTACCTTCCATGCTGTTAGAAATTTGTATGGATTTTTCAAAGATTCGCATCATATTTACATCAAACTGAATTGTTATATGATTTAAAATTAAATAAAAAAACGATTGACACCTTTCTTTAGCGGGGGTATATTATGTATGAAAATTAAATATGACTCTGTTAGGTGAGGCTCCTGTATAGAGAAACGCTGCTGCCCAAAAATGTCGAGAGACGCCAATGGGTCAACAGGAAAGGTCGGAATGAAGGCCTTTTTTAACGTAGCTGGTTTGAACCTATGCTATACAGTGCTAAAGCTCGACGAGGGAGAGGTGCGATTATTCTGATATGGACTGCTTGAACTAGCGGTGGTATCAGTGTGTTTATTTTGTGTATATTCAGGCCTTTACTCGTCTATGAGTAAAGGCCTTTTTTGTTGGAATAATACACCTTTCTCTCAATCTTAACATAGCATATCCAAGAAAAATGATTCGGATAAGGAGGTGGGGAACGATGGCACTTGGAGAACCGAGCCCGATACCCATATGTTTAACATTTATATTTCATCATGTAGGTAGGAAACGAATTGTTCCTCCCTCTCTAAAAAAATAGATAGTCGAGAAACAATGAATTTCCTCCTGCGTGTATAAAGGGGGAAACTACCGATGTTACGTGAAAAAAAACAACTTGAACATGTCCAAACAGACATGTATCAAACAAATGAAGGTACACCAAAACGAAACAAACAAACTTCTCATAATCAAGAAGTAATTAAGCAAAACAATGAAATATTAGTAGAAGTTGCTACAACAGATGTTCAATCCGCATTAGCTTTTTTAGAAACAACGCCAAACGGTCTTTCTGAAAAAGAAGCTGAAAGACGTATTGATATACATGGAAAAAATGAAGTAGCACATGAAAAGCCGCCAGCATGGTACGTTCAATTGCTGCTATCATTTAAAAATCCATTCATCTTTGTATTGTTAGCTTTAGGAATCTTGTCTTTCTTCACTGATGATATGAAGGGAACTATAGTTGTAACGGTCATGGTTGTCTTAAGTGCTACCATTCGTTTCTTGCAAGAATTCCGTTCTCAACAAGCAGCAGAAAAATTAAAGGCAATGGTTCGTACGACAGCTACTGTTTTGAGAACGAAAGAATTCAAACATAACATGGATAAAAAAGCGGATATCAATAACAATCATACACGGGAACTTCCTATTGAAGAACTTGTACCTGGTGATATTATCATGCTTTCTGCGGGTGATATTGTTCCAGCTGATGTTCGCATTCTTTCAGCTAAAGATTTATTTGTAAACCAATCTGCTCTAACTGGAGAAGCTTTGCCTGTTGAAAAATACGAAGATTTCCATAATTCGAATATTAATGCGAAAAGAAATGGCGATCCGCTTGAAATGGATAATTTATGTTTTATGGGAACAAATATCGTAAGTGGAACTGCAATTGCTGTTGTTGTATCAACAGGCGCAAATAGTTATTTTGGCTCATTGGCAAAGAGTGTAATTGGTAAACGTCCGGAAACAAGCTTTGATAAAGGCGTTAATAAAGTAAGTTGGCTGTTAATTAAATTTATGCTTGTCATGACGCCTATTGTATTTTTTATTAATGGGATTTCAAAAGGTGATTGGAAGGAAGCGTTCTTCTTTGCGATTGCAGTTGCTGTAGGATTAACACCGGAAATGCTTCCGATGATTGTAACGGCAAATTTAGCTAGAGGCGCTGTGCAAATGTCTAAAAAGAAAGTAATTGTGAAACAGCTAAATTCAATTCAAAACCTTGGGGCAATGGATGTTCTTTGTACAGACAAAACAGGAACATTGACTGAAGATAAAGTCGTATTAGTCCGTCATCTTGATCCAACAGGAAACCAATGTAAAAGTGTATTACAACTAGCCTATCTAAATAGTTTTTATCAAACGGGATTAAAAAACCTTATCGATAAAGCGGTTATTCAGCATACAGAAGAGAAACATCAATTAGATACAAAGGAATTTCATAAAGTAGATGAAATCCCGTTTGACTTTGCTAGGCGCCGTATGTCCGTAGTTGTTAAAGATACGAGCAAGATGAACTTAATGGTTTGTAAGGGTGCGGTAGAAGAAATTTTATCTATTTGTACACATACGGATATTCATGATGAAATACTTCCTCTTACGAAAGAAGTAAAGAGTAAGGTTAAGTATCTTAGTGAACAATTAAATGAGGACGGCATGCGTGTAATTGCAGTGGCTTATAAGCTTGAAGCATCTAATGATGAGAAAGCTTATTCTATTCAAGATGAATCAGATATGATTTTCGCAGGATATATTGGATTTTTAGATCCTCCAAAACCATCCGCAGCGTCTGCAATTCGAACATTACAAGAACAAGGCGTACAGGTTAAGATTTTAACTGGTGACAATGAAATTGTAACGCTCAAAGTATGTAAAGAAGTAGGATTGGATATAGGGGAACCTGTACTTGGTTATGAAATTGATCATTTACCGGAAAAGGCATTAGCAAAATTAGCAGAAAGAACAACTGTATTTGCGAAATTAAATCCAATGCAAAAGTCACGTGTCATTAAAGCATTGCAAGCAAATGGTCATACTGTAGGTTACATGGGTGATGGTATTAATGATGCGGTTGCACTTCGCGATGCAGATGTGGGTATATCTGTTGATACAGCGACAGATATCGCGAAAGAATCATCTGATATTATCTTGCTTGAAAAAAGTCTGAATGTACTGGAAGAAGGTATTATTGAAGGGCGTACAACATTCGGGAATATTTTGAAATATATTAAAATGACGGCAAGCTCTAATTTTGGAAACGTATTTAGCGTATTAGTAGCGAGTGCATTTATTCCGTTTCTTCCGATGTTAGCTATTCATTTGTTAATTCAAAACTTGTTATATGATTTATCGCAGCTTTCTATTCCATGGGATAAGATGGATAAAGAGTTCTTAGAGAAGCCTAGAAAATGGAACACTTCAAATTTGCGTAATTTCATTATCTGTATTGGTCCTATTAGTTCAATCTTTGATATTACAACATTTATTGTGATGTGGAATGTGTTTGGTGCCAATACGGTTGCAGAACAATCCTTGTTCCAATCCGGCTGGTTTGTAGTGGGATTACTTACGCAAACGTTGATTGTGCATATGATTCGAACACAAAAGATTCCATTTATCCAAAGTACGGCCGCTATTCCGGTCCTATTATTAACAGCACTCATTATGGCTATTGGTATTTACGTTCCGTTTTCCCCACTAGGGGCTGCTGTGGGGTTACAGCCACTTCCACTTAGCTATTTTCCATGGTTAGTAGGAATTTTAGCAGGATATGCTGTATTAACGCAATTTCTTAAGCAATTATATATTAAAAAATTTCATAGTTGGTTATAACATCTTCTTTTCTAGACATGTAAATCTGATTTAACAGAAATTTTATCAGAAAGAAGGTGAGAAATATGCACTTTGAACATGAACTCCTATTGCATATTTCTATTGTGAATGGAGAAGCGCAATTCCCATTAAAATCAATGTTAAAACCAAAAATAAGTGGCGAAACGTTTTATACCATATAATCGTTAAAAAGTAATATGGAATGAAAAAGGAGGTTACTTTTGCAGTCCTCCTTTCTCTATGTATAGATAGTTGGAGGTGAAAGATATGGCATGGCAAGATATTGTAATCCGTTTACTTGTTGCTATATTTGCTGGAGCTTGTATTGGAACGGAGCGGCAATGGCGGCACCGTATGGCTGGATTACGCACGAATGCTCTCGTGTCATTAGGAGCTTGTTTGTTTGTTTTATTATCTGTTATGACTTCAGGAGAAGGAAGCCCTACACGTATCGCTGCTCAGGTTGTAAGTGGAATTGGTTTTCTTGGCGGTGGAGTCATTATTCGAGATGGTTTTAGTATTCGTGGATTAAATACAGCTGCTACGTTATGGTGTGCTGCAGCAGTTGGTACTCTTGTTGGGGCTGGGTTTTTAGAAGTGGGTATTATTGGTGCTTTCGGGGTTATTTTAGCAAACATTTTCCTTCGACCTGTGGCATTGTTTATGAACAAAAAGTCCCGAGATCAACAGCAAGAAGATATGAGCTACATGTTATCAGCAACCTGTTTAGATAAAGATGAGTCTCATATTAGAGTCTTGTTAATGCATATGGTTCATACAGAAGGAATTGGTCTGAAAGAATTGTTTAGTGAAGACATTGAAGATGGCAAAAAAGTAGTTGTACAAGCACTTTTACATTGTGATTCAAAAAAAGCTGCGCTTATTGAAAAAATAGTGAGTCGCTTAAGTTTAGAGGCTGGTATAACAGCTGTCGGATGGAAAGCTATTACAGAACAAGAGTCTGATTAACTTAGTAAACATTCCTAAGCCAATAAAAGAAAGTACACCAGTATAGACGATGGAAATCCTTTATAAAAGAGTGAGAGTAACTTCAATCGTGTTTGTAACATGAATAACCGTAAGGGGGAACGAAATGGATTCTCTTTACGGTTCTTTTGTCTAGTAGGACAGTTTTGCTATAATGTACAAGTATGATTTATCTACAAGGGGAGTGCTAGAAGAAATGCGATCATTTAATGTTGATGAATTTATTGCCAGTGTTTTACAATGGATATTAAATACAGCTCTTATCATATTATCCATTGTTCTATCTATCTTTTTAATTAATGAAACAATCACATTTATACAATACATATTTTCAGCAAAAAAATACACATCTTATAAATTAGTTGAAAGTATTATTGTTTACTTTTTATACTTTGAGTTTATTGCATTAATTATTAAATATTTTAAATCAAATTACCATTTTCCATTACGATATTTTATTTACATAGGAATTACGGCTTTAATTCGATTAATTATTGTTTCTCATGAAGAACCACTTGAAACATTATTATATGCAGGAGCTATTCTCATTTTAGTAATTGCTTTATATATATCTAATATGAGGGATTTGAAGAAACACTAAATATGATTTTGTACGGTATATGAAAACAAATCTATAAAATATGTAAAAAAATAGTGCAAACCGAGGGTTGGTTTGCACTATTTTTTATAAATTTAGTCAGAAAAAGAGAACAAACGCATAGTTACTCCCCCTTGACCTTTAAGTTACTTTAAGGTTTAGAATGTGAGTAGAGAGCTGTAAAGGAGCGTTTTGAAATGAAAAAAATTGAGAAACTAAACGGAGAAATTATTTTATCTTTGGGGGTAAGAAAATGAGTCAAGAACTGAAACTACGCCCTTTAGAACGAGAAGATTTGAAATTTGTTCATGAGCTTAATAACAATGCACATATTATGTCTTATTGGTTTGAAGAACCGTATGAAGCTTTTGTGGAGTTGCAGGATTTATATGATAAGCATATTCATGATCAAAGTGAACGTCGTTTTATAGTGGAAAAAGATAATAATATGGTTGGATTAGTTGAGTTAGTGGAGATCGATTATATTCATCGAAGAACAGAATTTCAAATTATCATCGATCCAAAGTATCAAGGTTATGGTTATGCAGCGTGTGCAACTCGTTTAGCGATGGATTACGCTTTTTCAGTATTAAATATGCACAAACTTTATTTAGTAGTAGATAAAAAAAATGAAAAAGCTACGCATATTTACAAAAAAGTCGGTTTTATAATTGAAGGTGAGTTACAAGATGAATTTTTCGTCGATGGTAACTATCATAATGCAATCAGAATGTGTATTTTCCAGCATCAATATTTAGATATGAAATAATTAATTTTTATCTTCATGGAATGAAACACTTCCTTGGAGATATAGACATAACATGTAAAAGGTAATCTGATTATGCATACAAAAGTGAGATGAATGATTGTGATAAATCATTATTTTGACAACGGAAGGCAAGTTGCATCAGCGATTACAGCAGCTGGAGCACAGGCAACGATCCATGCAGTTTATCAAGCTATGCAGCACAATCACCACCTTTTCTTGCCATATCATCATCCTGTGCATGTTGTACATCATGGTATATATCTAACTCATTTCTCAGCAATTCCATTTGGGTCAACGTATACAATGTAGCATTGTGATTTACTCAAATCGTCCACATAATAAAACAAAAGGGATGGTGACTCATAAAAAATGTCACGATCCCTTTCGTTTTCATTTCACTACTTTGTTTTGTAATACTATATTCTGCCTAACTTCATTCCAAGGAATGCGAGCAGGATACCGATGCTATAAGTGGCGCCTAGGTATAGGAAGGAAACGCCAAATTTTTTACTAGTGAAAAGCTGGATAGACTCTAATTTAAATGTAGAAAATGTAGTGAAGGCCCCCATGAACCCTGTTCCCAACAATAATTGCCAACTTTTATCTATGCCTTTACCAACGATATATCCAAGTAAAAATGCACCTGTTATATTGATCAGAAATGTAGCAATTGGAAAAGATATTGCGTTTCTTTTCTTGAACCAATTGCTTATGCCAAAGCGGGTAATGGCACCAAAGAAACCACCAATCGCTACCAATAAAGCATGATACTCTGTCATTACTTAGTTCCCCCTCTGGCTGTGATAGTACGCTTTGCATATAAAATATCTCCAAATTTATAACCCAGTCTAGACATAAGGAGACCACCCAACATGCTGCATAATACATATAAAATTGCAAGTATCCATTCTGAATGATTGATTAATTTAACAGTCTCTACACTGAAAGTAGAAAAAGTAGTAAATGATCCTATAAACCCCGTTCCAATTCCTGTGACAATCTCTGAAGGAAGGACGTCCAAACGAGAAATATAAGTAGTAATCCAGCTTAGTACAAAGCATCCAATTAAATTAATCAATAATGTAGCTAATGGGAAAATATGATGCCAAAGCATATCGAGATTAAGTCCTAAATAATAACGGGAAAGAGCACCTAATATACCTGCGATGCCAACAATAATATATACCATTTCCTTCACCTCTCTTATAGAGTGCTCAAAACAAATAGACTCCTACCAGTGTATATTACTGGTAGGAGTCATTAGCTAAGCAGCGGTTATGGCGAACTCCATCGCCCTATGTATTTCCTATTTATTAGTGTACTAAATATATTTAAGATTTCCAACAAATATGTGTTTTGTTTTGTGAAAAATAAACAGCATTTGTATTTTGCAATTTTGAATACATTCTTGCTCAAAAGTAGCGATTGTCGTTAATTTGAATAGGAAATAATGCTGATACTTTGATTATCTTTCATTCCACAAAACTAAACTCTATAAGTTTGCCGAAGTGAAGAGTTTATATTGTCACGGCACTTAAAGTTATATGTGTATAACAATTGTGAAGTGAAAGAAATTGGAAATAGTGGTTATTTGTCACGTTATTGATATGGATAATATTACTTTGTTTTGTTAAAATTAAATATAATGATATATAGTTTTCAATGTGATAAAATAGCATGTATATATGTAGAATGATTTTATTTAACTGAAAATATAGAAAATTATTTAAAGAGATTTAGGATTTAGAAAAATGTATTTTGAAACAGTAAGAAGATGATAGAAATATTGATGTATATATACATCAATAAAAAAACGACATAAAACCTCTCTTTTTAGGTGGGAGAGAGCATCTAGCCATGCATAGAAGCGGTCAGGTCCTTTTTCTGCCACATGCGAAGTGAAAACAGAACGAGCAAACGAGTGTAGGTTACTTTTTATTCTGCATCGCAGGGATTTAGATGTCGAAACATTAAAATGGATTTGTATAAAAGGGAGTCATTTGCTTGAAGAAGATTCTTAAAGTGATTTTCATATTGGTTTTAATAGTAGCAGGTGGTCTCGCTGCATTTTTAGCGTATATGACAATTACAGATGTGGAACCAGCTGCTGCTACTGAAGTAAAGGTGGAGAATAATAAAGCGAGAGTATTAAAGCAAGGGAATGATTTTAAAGTTACTACATTTAATATTGGATATGCTGGTTTAGATAAAGATCAAGATTTCTTTATGGACGGAGGAGAGGGGTCGCGTTCTAGTAGTAAAGGACAAACAGAGACGAATTTAAAAAATATGCTTTCTTTTTTACAGAGAGAGGATGCTGATTTTGCGTTATTACAAGAAGTAGATGTAAAAGCGTTACGATCCTTCGATATAAATGAATATGAAGTATTTAAACAAGGCTTGCCAAATTATGCATCATCATTTAGCTATAATTATAACGTACAGTGGGTCCCTGTTCCTTTGGCAAAACCAATGGGTTATGTTGAGGCGGGATTAGGAACATTCTCTAAATATACGATTCAAAAAGCGGCAAGATATCAGCTTCCAGGAATAGAGCCTTGGCCGAAGCAGTTGTTTGATTTAGATCGAGCGATTGTTGAGCATACAATTCCTGTTGATAATGGCAAATATGTAAGACTCGTAAACTTACATTTATCGGCTTATGATGAAGGCGGAAAAATAAGAAGACAACAAGTGGATTATTTAAAACAATATATGAACAAACGCTATAAAGACGGTGATTACGTAATATTAGGCGGAGATTGGAATCAGTTAGTTTCTAATGTTCAATTACAGGATCCTAATTTTTTAAAAGTATGGCCTGAGTGGTTAGTAGAATTGCCAAAAGATTTTACAGATGGTGGGTTCAAATGGGCAGTAGATTCGTCAGTTTGGACAGTAAGGGATGACGCTAAGAAATATGTAGAAGGCGAAAACTTTGTGACCATTATTGATGGGTTTTTGGTTTCACCAAATGTCGAAATTGTAAATGTACAAGGAAAAGATTTGAAGTTTGAAAATAGTGATCATAACCCAGTGAGTGCTGTGTTCAAATTGAAATAACTGCTATATATACATCACCTAAATAAACTCTCTTTTTTTTAGGTGGGAGAGAGCATCTATTCATGCATAGAAGCGGTCAGGACCTTTCTCTGCCGCATGCGAAGTAAAAACAGAACGAGCAAACGAGTGAAGGTTACTTTTTATTCTGCATAGCAGGGAATTTAGGTGCCCAACAATTAAAATGGATTTATATAAGTATGTGATGAGGAAAGCGAGATTCAGTAAATAGAATGGCTAAAAAATGTTTTTCTCATCTTGAGAAAGAATCACAAAAAAATCATTTGCTCCTTTCTTTGGATATTTTGCAGTAGGTAAGGCCTTTGAATAAAATCAATTGCTTTTCTCTTCATTATCTGTCAATCTTAAGGAGATAAAATACTTCAAAGAAAGAAATGTATAGGTGACGAACATGATTGAAATAAAGGCTTCTACACTTAGTGATGGAGAATTCAATAGGGGAGTATTTGCAACGCGTGATATAAAAAAAGGAGAGCTTCTACATGAAGCGCCAGTTATCTCTTATCCGAATGAGGAACATCAATTTATAGAGAAAACGTTACTTGCTGACTACGCATTTGAGTATGGCATAAATCATTCTGCAATCCTTTTAGGATACGGTATGCTGTTTAACCATGCTTATAAACCGAATGCGACGTATGAAATTAACTTTGATAACCATACATTTGAATTTTATGCTTACAAGGACATAAAAGCAGGAGAAGAGATACTCATCAATTATAATGGTGATGTGGATGATGATGAACTATTATGGTTTGATAGGGAAAAAGAGGAAAACGATAAATAGTATGTGATAGGAAAAGAGCACATTCGATTGGATGTGCTCTTTTGTATGGAACAAAAAAAAATTTGAAACCAAACTTCCCTGCTATCTATCTAATAAATGAAAGGAGGGGATACGATGGATGAAATAAAATTAGTCAAAAAGGCAAGAAAAGGTGACGATGCAGCGTTCGAACAGCTTATTAGTCTATATCAAGACCAGCTATATCGCACTGCTTATCTGTATGTGCAGAATAAAGAAGATGCGCTAGATATTGTGCAAGAAACCGTGTATAAAGCGTACTTATCTATAGAGCAATTAAAGAAGCCAAGCTATTTTTTGACATGGTTGACACGTATTCTTATACATAATGCTTATCAGCTATTAGGTGAAAAGAAAAAAGTGAAGAAGATAGAGGACGGAAGAGAAGCAAATACATATGGTGAGGTACCGAACAAACTACATCAAATTGAACAAAATATTGATTTGCAGGAAGCGATTCAAAGGTTGGATGAAAATTATCAAACGGTAATCATTTTATATTATTATTATGATCTTCCGATTAATCGAATTGCTTGGCAAATGAATATACCGGAGGGAACAGTCAAAACGTATTTGCATCGGGCAAGAAAATCTCTAAAAAAATTATTAGGGGGGAGTGATGAGGATTGGATAAGCAGTGGTTTGATGACGAAGTAAATAAAATTGATGTTCCGAAACAAGAATTGAATCTGGCTATACAAAAAGGTATTGCTAAGGCGAAGGCAGAAAAACCAGTCAAAAAGATATATAAGAAAAGAAAAATTGCTTTGTTAACTGCAGCTTCAATCTGTATAGGGATACTAGGCTCAGGATTTGTATTTCCACAAATGACTCGTGTATTAGCGGAAGTTCCGATTATTGGGAAAATCTATTCGCATTTTCATGATTCAATTGGTCAAAATCTGTCAGCAAGTAAGCTTGTAACTGAACTAAATCAGCAAGCGGTAAGCAATGGAATTAGTGTAACGATGAACAGTGTGTATTATGATGGTGGTAGAATTGGGATTACATTTAAAGTAGATAATCCAGACGAAGTAGAGATAAAGAATACTTTTGCCAATGGTTTTTACTATGACTTTAAACTAGTTGATGGAAGTCCGAAATGGGGGAGGGCAGCTTCATTTGATGGGAAAATCACAAAAGACGGTTGGTTTGGGAATATTCACATTAATTATCCAGAAAAAGAGCTTCCTCAAAATACAACGTTACCCATTACGATTACGTCTATCGGGGACACAAAAGGGGTTTGGAAATTTGATATCCCTGTACAGCAATTAGAAAATAAAATCGTTAACCCTCAGCAATCCGTAAGTAGTGAAGATAAAGAACATACATTTAACTTTGAAAAGATTACAGTTGGAAAAGGATCCGTTGCGATTGACTATAAAGCTATTTATCCACTTATAGGAGAAAATGATTTAGCGAGAATTGGAAAAGTGACTGATGATAAGGGACATGAAATCGATTTTAAAACGTCAGGTATTGAATTTGGTAGAGAAAAGGTTGGGAATCAGATAGAGTCTGATGAACGATCTATTTTTGGAAAAGTTCCAGAGAACGCAGAATTTATCATGCTTTATCCAAATGTGAGATTGTCTGAAAAGCCACCTATTCAGTCTTTAAATCAAAAGACACCATTTGAAATACAAAGTACTCGTAGTGATTTAAAGATTGTCGTGAATAGCATTCAGCATAAAAAACAGAGATTAATTGTGCAATATACACTTCAAAATGTTGATACGAAACATAAATCTACGGACGAATTGATCAATTACGGAGAAGTTATGAATTTAAAGGATTCTTCATATGTGGATAAAGAATTTGCACCAATTGGTCATGTTATAAAGGGCAGCGATGTAAAGGTATTGAATAAGGAGAAATTACAGTTTCAAGCGACATTTAAGTTGGATGGGGAATATGGTGTAAAGAATTTTAGTCTAAAAAATTATGTGCTAGAAGTAGAAATGTCACCATATCATCCTGAAAAACCATTACCGCCAGTTAAAATTCAATTAAAATAATCCAAAAAAGGATGCCCTTAACATATAAGGAGGCATCCTTTTATATTACAAGGGCCTTACAGTTTTGTAATATCTATTTTTGATATGACAAAATATAGACATTCTTATCAGTTTGAAAAGTTCCATCTTTAAACATATTTTTTCACATTGACATGCGATATAATAGAATTTTGTAAAGGAAAAGATTAAGTTTAGTTTTTTTCTATATAAATCCATTTTAATGTTTCGACATCTAAATCCTTGCGATGCAGAATAAAAAGTAACATATACTCGTTTACTCTTTTTGTTTTTACTTCGCATGTGGCGGAAAAAGGCCCTGACCGCTTCTATACATGGCCAGATGCTCTCTCCCACCTGAAAAGAGGGGTTTTATGTCGGTTTTTTAATTGATGTATATATATCTTAAACTTGGCTATATCGGAAAATTTTTGAAGGTAAAGTTTTCTTCTCGATTTTTTGATAAGATAGAGAGAGAAACTATCTTACTAAACTATTCAGGTAATCTATGTGGTGGCCGATTACCTACTTATATAGTGCAGTGAATGAATTTGTAAGCGGAATGGAAGAGAATAAGAGAAATAGTTTTAAGAATGCTGGAACTGTCGAGAGGATAGGCCATTAATTATTAATAGAAATAGAGGAATCATAGAATGAATATGCAGGAAGTATATAAATATTTACGTACAATATTACCTGAAGGACATGTGAAGCAAGATGAAATGCTAAAGGATCATACGCATATAAAAGTAGGAGGAAAAGCAGATGTGTTTGTTATACCTACTACTTATACTGAAATTCAGCAAGTGGTACAGTATGCGAATATAAACAACATTCCAATTACGTTTTTGGGAAATGGCTCTAATGTCATTATAAAAGACGGTGGTATTCGTGGAATCATATTGAGTTTGACTCATATAACGGATATTACTATGAATGGACAAACAATTGTAGCGCAAAGTGGTGCTGCTATTATTGATGTTTCAAGAACGGCGCTAGAGCATTCTTTAATGGGGCTTGAATTTGCTTGTGGTATACCAGGGTCAGTTGGCGGAGCATTATATATGAATGCAGGTGCGTATGGTGGCGAAGTTGCATATGTATTAACAAAAGCGGTTGTTATGACAAAAGAGGGAGAGTTGCTTACTCTTTCAAAAGACGACTTTGATTTCGGATATCGTAAAAGTACATTTGCGAATAACCATTACATTATACTTGAGGCTACATTTGAACTTGAGAAGGGTGTATATGCAGAGATTAAAGAAAAGATGGATGATTTAACGTATAAAAGAGAATCGAAGCAGCCATTAGAATACCCTTCATGCGGTAGTGTCTTCAAGCGTCCGCCTAACCACTTTGCTGGTAAGTTGATTCAAGATTCTGGATTACAAGGAAAGAGAATTGGTGGTGTAGAAGTTTCCGTAAAACATGCTGGGTTTATGGTGAATGTTGATAATGGAACAGCGCAAGACTATATCGATTTAATTCATTTTGTTCAAAAAACTGTTCAAGAGAAATTCGATGTTACGTTAGAAAGAGAAGTAAGAATTATTGGAGAAGATTTAGTATAATTTTTAAAGCAGTAGGTGTTTATTTTAAAAGTTATAAAAGTGTTATTAAAATATTATTTATGGATGTAAGGTTTCAATGAAAGCTGGAATAAATAGAGTATGAACCCTTTCAAACGTTTGATCTTCATAGGATTTTAATTAGTGAAGGATAGGTTTATTCTTCACTTTATTTTTGTGGTATAACAAAAAAGAAAATGTGGATATTTTCAAAACATTTTTCTGTAGAATTGACAATAAAATTTTAATTCACTATAATGACTATAATTTAATATATCAAATACGTTGAAAGAGCCCAGTAGCAGTTTGTCACTGTTATCGAGAAAGCTAGGGGTTGATGGAACCTAGCACAAACAAACTTGTGAATTACACTCTGGAGTATCTTAGGTAATGCTAAGCGGAGTAGCAATCGATACTATTGCTAAGAGTGGCATAAATAGGAGAATGGATACTATTTGTGCAATCTGGGTGGTAACACGGTTAAGAATCGTCCCTATGTCTAGTGTAGACATGGGGACTTTTTTTATTCTTGCTAATTTGAGGTAAGAAAAATTAAAAAACTAAAGGAGCTGGAAAGATATGAACATCATTGATGAATTGGAATGGCGTGACGCCATTAATCAACAAACAGACGCAGAAGGATTACGCAAACTAGTAGAAGAGAAAAAGATTTCCTTGTACTGTGGTGTAGATCCAACTGGTGACAGCATGCATATTGGACATTTGATTCCGTTTATGATGATGAAACGATTCCAATTAGCTGGACATCATCCAGTTATCTTAATTGGTGGAGCAACAGGAACAATTGGGGATCCAAGTGGACGACAAACGGAGCGTCAGCTGCAAACATTAGAACAAGTACAACATAATGTTGACGCATTAACAGCGCAAATGAAAAAATTATTCGACTTTGGCGGCAATAGTGAAGTGAAAATGGTAAATAACTACGACTGGACACATCAAATCAACATTATCGAATTTTTACGTGACTACGGTAAAAACTTTAGTGTAAATAGTATGTTAGCAAAAGATATTGTAGCAAGTCGTTTAGATACTGGTATTTCATTCACAGAATTCACATACCAAATTCTACAATCCATGGACTTCCACCACTTATACAAAGAAGAAGGCGTACAATTACAAATTGGTGGTAGTGACCAATGGGGTAACATTACAAGTGGTTTAGATTTAATTCGCAGATTAGAAGGACCGGAAGCGAAAGTATTTGGCCTAACAATTCCGTTATTATTAAAATCTGATGGGACGAAATTTGGTAAAACAGCAGGAGGAGCAATTTGGTTAGATCCTGAAAAAACAACACCATTTGAATTCTACCAGTTTTGGGTAAACGCTGATGATCGTGATGTAATGAAATACTTGAAATTCTTCACATTCCTAACGAAGGATGTAATCGATGAATTAGCAGTTAAAGTTCAAACAGAACCTCATAAACGTGAAGCGCAAAAAGTATTAGCAGAAGAAATGACGAAATTTGTTCATGGTGAGAATGCATTCTTACAAGCAGTAAAAATCACACAGGCGTTATTTAGTGGAGATATTAAATCATTAACTGCGGATGAAATCGAACAAGGCTTTAAAGATATGCCAACTTTCCAAGCTACAAAGGAAACAAAAAATATCGTTGAATGGTTAGTAGATTTAGGGATTGAACCTTCTAGACGTCAAGCAAGGGAAGATATTAATAATGGAGCAATCTTAATGAATGGAGATAAAGTAACGGATGTAAATACAGATGTTACAGTGGAAAATTCATTTGATGGAAGATTTATTATTATTCGTAAAGGGAAAAAGAATTACAGCTTGGTGAAATTAGGAGAATAAATTCTAATACGGAGTGGAAGCGAGGAATTTAATTATGCTTTCATCTTGGGAAAGATCATTAGAATTAGCATATTTTAATCACCGTGTGATAACAGAAATTAATAAAACACAGCAAGTAAATTGGCTATTGGTAGACTTGGGATTAGAAAATGTAAACGAGGAAGAAATTAATGAGAAGTTAGATCAAATGTTAATTGCCTTCAATCGTCTATGTAAGTATAAGTCTGTAAAACAAGTGCATCTAGGGTATTTTCGGATGCTGGATATTTTGAAAAAAGGAGACAGGTATCATCCGAGAATTCATATTCTTGTTCCAATGATAAAAAGTTATTTTCAAGGGAGATACTATATTAAGCGCGATAGTTGGAGTTCTTTGTGGAGCAGGGCATTAGGAATAGAGCAAGGTTTATATGTGAAGGTAAAAGTAATGAAAGCGAAAGAAGACCGATGTGAAATTCCTCATGAGAAATTGTTAAATTTTCGTGAACAGGAAAGTGAAGCTTCTTTTCAAGAAAGTAAAATAATGACATCTAGACGTTTAATTGGATATAGTAAATTGTTAAAAAATGTAACGGACCAATTGATGGATAGGAATAATTTCCATTTTGATATGGATAAATTCTGTATAGACGATTCAGTTGCAAGTCATGCGTTTATCAATATGCTACAATGGTATCCAGGGCTAAGAGAAGAGGAGAAAAATCCTCTTGTAAAATAACTTTTTAAAAGAAGAGTGAAAAAGTTCACTCTTCTTTTTTGTACTTATTTATTGTTTTGTGTGAATAAAAATACGAAATTATTCATAATTATATATTCTTATTTTATGAATCAAAGGTTTAACGCTTTAGCGGATAAAAGCGTTAAACCTTTGATGCTTTAAATAAAAAGTTTTTAATAAAACTCAATAAAAACTGTTATAACAAGGTTTATTTGGGCGTTGACAAAACAAAAGTGCAGGAGTAAACTGACATCGTAAGTTGATTTGTGTAATTGTTCACAAATTTTATCTTATGTTTTGTTACTAGTTTTTTTAGAGAAGGAATGATTATTTTATGAATATTATTCTGTTGGCTAGTTTGATGGAAAGCGAAGGGATGTATTCTGTAAAATAATAAAACCTTTAAAGAAAAGGAGGATTTAATAGATCTACAAAGTTTAGAGCAGATAGTTTGTTTTAATACCCTAGTTTTCAAAAAATGTATTTCCTTTGAAAATTAGCGTATTAGTTCAGTTCATATATCTGCGGTAATGGATTCTATAAAAATTAAATAAAGGAAAGAAGGATATAGTTATGGCCAAGACAAAAAAATTAACGCTTTTTGGGTTAATTGGTATTACGATGGCATTCTTTGGCACTGTACGTAGTGTACCGACACTAGCTATTACAGGGTGGACGCAAATTTTCTATATGTTAATTGCTGCAGTTGTATTTGCTCTCCCTATTGCACTAATGTCAGCCGAGCTTTCGACAGGATTTCCTGAAGAGGGTGGACCACAAGTTTGGGTTAGAAATGCATTAGGAGAAAAATGGGGATTTGTTACCTCATGGTTATTATGGGTTCAAATGTTTTTCGGGATGGTAATGGTTTCGTCAACTGTTGGTGTTCTACTCGGTTACGTTATTAATAAACCAGAATTATCTTCAAATAACTACTTTATTTTTGCGGTAATTTTAATTTCATACTGGGGTGTGACTTTATTAAACCTTAAGTTTGATATGGTAAAAATCGCAGGCAACTGGGGCGCTGTTATTGGTGTATATATTCCATTTGTTATTCTCGTAGTTCTAGGTGTTATCTATATGATCAAAAATGGAATTCAGCCAAATAGTTACTTAGGGAATTTTAAACCAAGTGATTTAATACCTAATTTAAAAGATTTAGGAAGCTTAGCGTATTTATCAGGGATTATCTTTATTTTTGCGGGGGTAGAGATCTCATCTGTACATGCAAATAATATTGAAAATCCGAAACGCAACTATCCAGTTGCTGTTATCGCTTCTGTTGTTTTACTAGTAATCTTTAATATTATCGCTGGTTTAACAGTTTCTAACGCAGTACCACGCGGTCATTTAGAGTTAGCTAATATTACACAACCATACTTGATTTTCTGTGAAGATTTAGGAATTCCATCTATCTTTGTTAACATCATTTCATTAATGATTTTAATTGGTGTTTTAGTACAGCTAAGTGCATGGGTACTTGGACCAAGTAAATCTATGATTAAAGTGGCAGAGGAAGGGAATTTACCGAAGTTCTTCCAAAAGAGAACAGAGAAAGGTATTCCAATCACGTTTGTAATGATCCAAGCAATCGTTATTTCGTTAGTATCTTTCTTATATGTAGTCGTTCCGGATGTTAATAGTGCATTCTTAATTATTACAATCACAACAACGATTCTATATTGTATCGTATATGCTTTAATTGCGATTTCAGCAATTCGCTTACGTTATAACATGCCTGATGTTAAGAGACCATTTAGATTAGGTAGTAAAGGAAATGGATTAATGTGGTTTATATCTATTGTCTCAATGATAGGTATTGTACTTACGATTATTGTAAGTTTAATTCCACCATCCATTTTAAAACCAAGTCAGTATACTGGTTACGTAGTTTATCAAGTAGCCGCTACAGTAGTTATGATTGGAATTGCTCTTATTATTAACAAATGTAAGAAACCAGAGTGGAAGAAAGAAGATCACACAGAAGAATGTTTAAAACAAGCTAACTAAAATAATAATTCCTTATATTAATATAAATTAATTTAAAATGGAGGAAATGAAAATGAAATACGAAATGCCAGAAATTAATTTAAAAGCGTTATTCTTAGGAGATAAAGGTGAAAATGTAGATTTATTTAAAGAATTATTAGTAAAAATGGTAGATGAGCATGTTGGTTGGAGACAAAACTATATGCCACAAGATTTACCGGTGATTACACCTCAAGATAGAAGCTCTAAAAATTTCCAAGAAACTGCAGATCATATGCGCAGTGTGTTCAATGTATTATCTTCTAAATTACGTACGAACTCTTTACCTTGGCATACTGCTGGCCGTTTCTGGGGACATATGAACTCTGAAACATTAATGCCTTCTATCATCGCTTATACAGCAGCAATGTTATGGAATGGTAATAACGTAGCATATGAATCTTCACCAGGTACTTCTCAAATGGAAGAAGAAGTGGGACATGAATTTGCTGCACTTATGAGCTATAAAAAAGGTGAAAGCTGGGGACATATTTGCGCAGATGGTTCTATTGCTAACCTAGAGGGCTTATGGTATGCACGTAATATGAAATCCTTACCACTTGCGATTAAAGAAGTGGCTCCTGAATTTGTTGCAGGTAAATCTGAATGGGAATTACTGAATATGTCTACAGAAGAAATTCTAGCTATTTTAGATCAAATTCCTGAACAAATTGATGAAATTAAAGCTCACTCTGCACGTAGTGGTAAAAACCTACAAAAATTAGGTAAATGGTTAATTCCACAAACAAAACATTATTCTTGGTTAAAAGCTGCTGATATTATCGGTGTTGGTCTTGATTGTGTAGAGCAAGTAGATGTTGATGACAACTATCGTATGGACATTAATAAATTAGAAGAAAAAATTCGCGAACTAGCAGCTGAGCAAATTCCTGTTCTAGGTGTTGTTGGGGTTATTGGTACAACAGAAGAAGGTCAAATAGATCGCATTGATAAAATGGTAGAACTTCGTGAAAAATTAGCAGAAGAAGGCATCTATTTCTACATTCACGTAGACGCTGCTTATGGTGGTTATGCTCGTTCTATTTTCTTAGATGAAAATAACGAATTTATCGAATGGGACCAAATCGAAGAAGTGTACGCAAAACACAACATTTTCACTGAAAAATGTGAATGGTTAACAAAAGAAGTTTATCATTCATTTAAAGCAATGAACCAAGCAGAAACAATTACAATTGATCCACACAAAATGGGATATATTCCGTACTCTGCGGGCGGTATTGTTATTAAAGATATTAGAATGCGCGATGTTATTTCTTACTTTGCAACTTATGTATTCGAAAAAGGTGCAGATATTCCAGCATTATTAGGTGCATATATTCTTGAAGGTTCTAAAGCAGGTGCAACTGCAGCTGCAGTTTGGACAGCTCATCAAGTATTACCGTTAAATGTAACTGGTTATGGTAAATTAATTGGTGCAAGTATCGAAGGAGCTTATCGTTTCTATGACTTCTTAAGTGATAAAGAATTTAAAGTTGGCGATAAAACAATTCGTGTGTATCCATTAACAAAACCTGACTTTAACATGGTTGACTACGTATTTAATGAAGAAGGTAATACAGACTTAGAAAAAATGAACAAATTAAATCATGATTTCTTCGATCACGCTTCTTATGTTAAAGGCGGATTATATAATAATGAGTTTATTACATCTCATACTGATTTTGCTACTCCTGACTACGGTAATAGCCCACTTCCATTCGTGAAGAGTCTTGGATTTAGCGAAGGAGAATGGGATCGCGAAGGTAAAGTAACAGTGCTTCGTGCTTGTGCATTATCTCCATATGCTCATGATAAAGATGTATTTGAAGAATATGCTGTTAAGTTAGAAAAAGCAATTCAAGCTAAACTTGAAGCAATCTACAATGAAATGAAATAAGTTTAGTAGAAAACTATTTTAATAGAATGAATGCATAACGTTAAAAATCCGTTATGCATTCATCTTTATATATAATTGATTTTATTGATTTAGGTAAGATCAATTGAGGAGTGAAAACGTGATGGTAAAAAAAGTATTAACGATAGCAGGTTCTGATTCAAGTGGAGGAGCAGGATTACAGGCGGATCTGAAAACATTTGAAGAGTATGGTACGTTTGGCCTAACTGCCCTTACAACAATCGTCACAATGGATCCTGATAATAACTGGCATCATCATGTTCATCCGATTGATAAGGAACTTGTACAAGCGCAATTGAAAACAATTTTTTCCGGCGGCAAATTAGATGCGATGAAAACAGGAATGCTTGGATCTATAGAGATGATTGAGCTCGTAAGTGATGTAATTGAAACATATGGCATGCAAAATGTTGTCATTGACCCGGTTATGGTTTGTAAAGGAGAAAACGAACCACTGCATCCTGAAAATGGACTTGCCATGCGTGATCTTCTTTTACCAAAGGCAACAATTGTCACACCAAATTTATTTGAAGCAGGCCAGTTATCTGGGATGCCAAATGTAAAAACGGTAAATGATATGAAAGAAGCGGCAAAGAAAATTATCGATTTTGGTGCTAAAAATGTTGTAATAAAAGGTGGAAAATCTATAGCAGATCATAAGGCAATCGATTTACTTTATGATGGAACAGATTTTGTACTTTATGAAGTCGAGAAAATTCATACGAATTGCAACCATGGTGCTGGGTGTACTTTTGCAGCAGCAATTACAGCTGGACTAGCTAAAGGACTTTCGGTAAAAGAAGCCGTAGCGAAGGCGAAAGACTTCACGACAGAAGGAATTAAAAGAGGATTTGATTTTAATACATTTGTTGGTCCAGTTTGGCACGGTGCATACAATAAAGCTGAGTTGCGTTAACGGTTATATATTTTTAGGTAAATAAAATTAGGGCATAAACATCCATTGGCATGATTTGTAAGTAATATATACTCATCCAAAGTATTGTTTATGCCCTTTCGTAGTTTATTTCACTATCTTGGATCAGTAAGCCCCCGCCTCAAGATATAGAGAGAAGCGAGGAAGATAGGCAGGGGACGGAAAAAACTCATTGATGAAAGTTTTACTTTATTTCCATTGATTCTTTTTCAATATAGTGTTTAGATATTGAATGTGCAATTGTTCACAAACATTAATAGTAAATGGATGAGTTGATAGAACCCTATAACAATTCAAATGATAAGGAGTTTATGAAAATGAAAAGAGATGTAACACTTAAAGAAAGTATCTTTCTTTTAGTTGTTTTATTAGCAATTATAGGAACTTGTATTATTGGTTTAAGTTTGCCTCCACAAGTGCCTATTTTAATTGCTATAGGAATTGTTGTGCTATTTGCAAGAGTGAAAGGTGTTTCTTGGGATACAATCCATAAAGGGATTCAGAATGGAATTTTACCAGGCCTAATTCCTATTATTATATTTATGTTAATTGGAATTTTAATTAGTGTTTGGATCGCGGCAGGAACAATTCCGACTATCATGATTTATGGATTCCAGATTTTATCCGCAAAATTCTTTTTACCTTCTGTTTTTGTGATATGTGCACTTGTAGGTGTAATGGTAGGTAGCTCATTTACAACCATTTCTACTGTAGGTATTGCATTTTTAGGAATGGGGCAAATGATGGGGTTAAACCCAGCGATGATTGCGGGGGCTATTATATCAGGTGCTTTCTTAGGGAATAATATTTCACCGCTATCTGATACAACGAACTTAGCTGCTGCTATTGCAGAAGTAGATTTATTTGAACATATTCGTAGCATGATGCGGACAATTATTCCAGCCTTTGCTATAACTCTTATCTTTTTTATATTTGTGGGACATGGAGCATCGGTATCGGCGGGAAATGAAATAGAAGAACTGATTCATACACTCCATTCATCTTTTACTATTTCAATCTTTACATTAATTCCAGTACTCGTATTATTTTTGTGTGCAATAAAAAAAGTGCCAGCTATTCCGACATTATTAATGAGTATAACAATGACCATTGTGATTTGTTACATTTACCATCCGCATACTAGCTTTGGCCAAATTGCTGCCCTTATGCAAGATGGATTTGTTTCTAAAACAGGTGTGAAAAATGTAGATTTGCTACTTACACGCGGGGGAATGCAAAGTATGATGTGGTCTGTTTCTCTTATTCTTCTTGCTTTAACACTTGGTGGACTATTAGTAGAAGTAAAAATTATTGAAAAGCTAATTTCCAAAATTTCAAGCATGGTAAGTGCAAAAGGAAATTTAATGTTAATGACTGCACTCAGTTCTATTGGTATTAACATTCTTTTAGGTGAGCAGTATTTGTCAGTGATTTTGCCAGGTGAAGCATTTAAATCACAGTTTGAGGCAATTCATTTAGATCCTAAAAATTTATCAGGAATTTTAGCGAATGCCGGCGCTGCAGTCAATCCATTAGTTCCATGGGGAGTAAGTGGTGTGTTTATTACTGGTACGCTTGGTGTTTCTACATTGCAATATTTGCCATTCACTGTATTTTGTTTAGTAGTTCCAGTCCTTCATGTTATTTTTGGTTTTATAGGGGATGGAAAGCGTCAATTAGGAGAACAAAGAAAAGTTAGTTAACATATTTGTTGGTGAAAAATGTAAATAAAAAAGCTGGTAAATACCAGCTTTTTTTATTTGAAAGCATGTTTTTTTTTTGGGGGGGGACATATTTTAGACAAAAAATAGCCATGAATATGTAATAGTGGTGCCTATCTCAAAAATAAAAAATAGTGATATAATATCTTATGCCCTTTAAAGTGTTAATAAGGTTTAAAAATAAATAAATTTCCTTATTGGATTATTTTTCTAATATATTTTAAGGGTGTGATCTTTAAAGAAACATGTAATAGTGCTATTCATTTTGTGAGAAATTTTATATTTGAGAGTCGATTACGTACAGATTTAGAGTATATGTATTTTATATAGAGGGATATGAAATGGACATATTTAATCCTAGTAGAAGCTAAAATAAACTTTGATGTAAGAAATAAGGTTATTGTGGCGCAGCGACTACTCTAATAAAAATGGAGGTAGGCATATGCTAATAGATAAATTACGTGGAAAAGATCTAGATGAGTTTTTTGAAGTGATTTTAGCATTGGAAACTGTAGATGAGTGTTATAGTTTTTTTGATGATTTATGTACAGTGAATGAGATGAAGACAATATTCCAAAGATTTAAAGTGGCTAAAATGCTCTATAATAACAATACGTATCATGAAATTGAAGAAGAGACAGGAGCTAGTACAGCTACAATTTCCCGTGTGAAAAGATCTTTAAACTATGGGAATGATATGTATGATGTTATTTTTACAAGAATGAAGGAAAAGTAATTTTTTATAGTTGATATTTAACTAGGTGAAGTTTTAAATGTATATATACATCAATTAAAAAACCAACATAAACCCCCTCTTTTTAGGTGGGAGAGAGCATCTGGCCATGTATAGAAGCGGTCACTTTTTCTGCCACATGCGAAGTAAAAGCAGAAAAAACAAACGAGTGTAGGCTACTTTTTATTTTGTATAGCAGGGGTTTAGATGCCGAAAAATTAAAATGGATTTATATAGATTGCATTTGAATAGAGTAAACTTTGTAAAAGCGAGGGAGTTCTCCCTTGCTTTTATTATTTTCTTAGAAATTGAAGATGAAGATTCTATACACAATTTCGTCATAATAAAGTCAGTATATATAAGAATATGGAAGAGGTGTATCTGGCTTTCATGCCGAATAAAAATATATAGATGACTATGGATAAAAAAAGCCCAAATCATGGTGAAACATGATTTGGGCCAGCATTTGGATTAGTAAGCTAAGCTGAATAATCCTTTAATGTGTGATAAGTAACGAACGTTACTTGCTTCTTTCATTAATGATGCTGGTAAGCCTTTAAGTGGAGTTGAGCTTGCTCCGATTGTAGCAACAGCATCTTTACGTCCTAGACTTGCAAGTGTTCCAGAGTTTACTGGTGCGAACTCTTCGAATGCTTTGCCTTCTAGTGCTGCGTATAAGTTGTATCCAATTAACTCACCCATTTGCCAAGCGATCTGTGCAGTTGGTGGGTATGGACGGCCTTCTGGACCGAAGACAACAGCGCTGTCTCCAGCAACGAATACGTCTTTGTGAGAAGTAGATTGTAGGTATGCATCAACTGTTGCACGACCACGGTTTACTTCAAGACCTGATTCACCGATTAATGGATTACCTTGTACGCCGCCTGTCCAAACGAATGTGTTAGCAACGATTTTTTGACCGTCTTTTAAGTCGATTTCATTGCCAGCAACGTTTGTTACAGGAAGACCTGTTAAGAATGTAACACCGCGTGCTTCTAAGCTAGTAGTTGCACGTTCAATTAAATGGTCAGGTAATACTGGAAGGATTTTTGGGCCTGCTTCAACAAGAAGTAATTTTACTTCTTTAGGGTTTACGCCATGGCTTTTTGCAAGTTTAGGCATAATGTCAGCAAGCTCACCAACTAGCTCAACGCCAGTTAATCCGCCACCGCCGATTAAGATTGTAGCATCAGCTTCGTTTTTCGTTTTAGCGTATTCACGAATACGGTCTTCAACGTGTTTGTAGATTTTGTTTGCATCAGCAGCAGATTTTAATACCATGCTGTTTTCTTCTAGTCCTGGAATACCGAAGTAAGCAGTTTTACTTCCTAAAGCAACTACAAGTGCATCGTAAGATAAAGTAGTGCCACCAGCTAGTTTAATTTCTTTGCTATCAACTGAGAATGACTCAACTGTTGCAATTTTAAGATCGATGTCTTTGCCTTTGAAAAGTTTTTCAAGTGGCATTGCAACTGCTTGCTCAGAAACGTTACCTGCTGCAAGGCGGTGTAGTTCAGTGATGATTTGGTGTGTTGGGTATTGGTTGATCACTGTAACTTGTGCCTCTGATTTGCTGTAATATTTACGTACATTTAAAGCGGCTAGAAGTCCGCCATAACCAGCGCCTAAGATGACAATTTGTTTTGACATAGTATGATATCCCCCGTCTTTACTAATTGTTGTTATAAGATAAATTATTTATTATTGCGTTCTGCACTAATTTGAAGATAAGCGTTTACAAAGCGGAACATTTTTTGTGCTTGTGGATCTTTTAGTAATTTTAACAGACCGAAAAGACCGATAACTTCAGTGCTTGCTTCTGCACGATCTTTTGCTTCGATAGCAGTTGCTGCCACGCATTTCACTGTATCTTTTACAGGTTCTACAATCTCTTGGATTGCACCAACAGTGTCGCTTTTTAATACTTCGTCAGTAGCAACAGTTTGAGCAAAGTCATAAGACTTAGTTAGAATGTTAACAAGCTCAGTTAATTTTGGAAGCTGTTCTACTAGTGTAGTTAATGACTCTTGTACCTCAGGTTTTAACAACTGATCAAGTACATCAAGTTGTCCTTGGCTAGCAGAAATTTGTAAAGTTTCTTGTTCAGGCTTTGTTTGAGTGATAGTTTCTGGCATCTCCAATTCTCCTTTACGATAACAATACTCTTATTTTTTTTGGGAATAAACATCCCCGTGTAGCAGGTAAGAGGCAGCAAGAATTTGCAAAACTTTATACAAAGCTTCACAAAACGCAATAAAATGCTTTTAAATTTATGATTACAAGTAGAAGGCAATCATAAATCCAAAACCATAATTTCTTACCTATTATTTATGAACTTGTCCGATACATGGCTTGTCCGGATAATGGAAAGTTCCTTTATCGGAAAGTGTATATAATATATATCCTTTATTATATACTATATGCACCCAGGTTAACATAAAAATGATCCCTAATTATTTGACTTTTAGTCCATAACCTAGTACTGACAAGGGAAGAAAGCATATATTTTATTTTACGGTTACTTAAAATGTACTTAATTATAGAGGAAAAAAGGAAAAAATGAGCAAAAAGTGTTTGTTTTTTCCTTTTTTAAATTAATAAAAGAGGATATGGAACAAGTGAAAGAGAAGAGTGCAAGCAGATTTGTGCTCTTCTTTTTGTTTGTTAAAAACTAAATATTCAAACAACGTATTTACTCTGTATATTAAATAGGATATCTTAAATTTATAATATTAAATTTTCTTAGGGAGGCATATATGAATAATCATAATACAAATCATTTCCGCATGTTAATTGTTACTGCACTATTTGCTGCTATTATTGGTATTTTAGCCCAAGTTACAATCCCACTACCGCTTGTTCCGATAACAGGACAAACGCTAGCAATTGGGCTCACTGCTACAATTTTAGGGTCGCGCTATGGCACTTTATCGGTATTGTTATATGTTTTAATTGGTGCTACTGGAATTCCTGTTTATGCAGGGTTTAGTGGAGGGTTATCTGTTTTATTTGGTCCCACAGGAGGATTTTTATTAGCATTTATTCCAACAGCGTTTTTAATTGGGCTTTTAACAGAAAAGATGAAACTTACATTTTGGAATTCATTATTAGCAAATATTTTAGGAATGCTTGTAACATTAACAATCGGGACTGTATTTCTAAAGTATGTGGCTTCCCTAGGTTGGCAGGCAGCTTTCATGGGTGGTTTTGTTCCTTTCTTAATTGTAGGTGTGATAAAGGCTGCGTTAGCGGCGTGGATTGGAATCAAAGTGCGTGGAGCATTAGTACGTTCGAATTTGCTTCTTCAAGAAAGTTAAATAATTTTGACGCCAAAAAGCGTAGGCATAGCCTATGCTTTTTTATTTTGCAGGAATCTAAGTGAATGTCATGCATAAAAAATTTTTCTAACTAAATACTATACAGTAGTAAATTTGTTATTTTATAAGGGGTTGTAAACATGAATATAAAACAATCGTTTAAACTATTGGTTGCTTTTTTGAGTGTTTTATTTGTATTTACGAACTTATTATTTCCACTTCAAAAAGCATTCGCAGAAGTAATGGATCATACAAAGTACGAAATGGATTGGAGCTATAGTAAGGCAAAAAAGAGACCAATCCGAACAGAACTTATCAAAACAGCGGATGGAAAAATTGCCTTTTGCTTGAATGTAGATTTGAAATCACCAAGTGGTCAAGATTTACCTGAGATAGGTAAGGTGGATATTGGTGTATACCGCGTGTTATTAAACGGGTACCCACTAAAAAGTCCGCAAGAATTAGGGGTTTCTGATTGGAGAGAAGCGCATTATGCGACGCAGCTTGCTGTGTGGAATGCGCTGAAACAAATAGATATTAATGAATTAGATTTTCGTAATAAAAATGTAGAGAAATTAGCGAAAGACATTGTTGCAAAAGCGAATAGCAGTGAAGAAGTACAGGAAATTACGATGAGTGTTTCGCCGTCAGAAAAACAAGAGGCAGTACTAAAAGATGAGTTCTTCGAAACCGGCTTATATACAGTGCAAACAAACGCGAAAAGCGGCACATACAAAGTACAAGCAACGGGTGCACCTCAAGGCGTGAAGTTTGTAAATGAAAAAGGTGAAGCAAAAACGGAATTTAATGTAGGTGAAAAGTTCCGTATTTTAATTCCGAAAGAGACGCCAGCTGGTGAATTTAGCTTTAAAGTATCGGGGAACTTAACGAAATTACAAGGAATTTCGTATAAGGGAACACCGAAAGTTCAAGATGCGGTAG
Source organism: Bacillus sp. NPDC094106 (assembly GCF_044764345.1). Lineage (NCBI taxonomy): Bacteria > Bacillati > Bacillota > Bacilli > Caryophanales > Bacillaceae > Bacillus > Bacillus sp. NPDC094106. The sequence continues at coordinate 46,954 of NZ_JBIWHY010000010.1, forward strand.
TTCTATTAGAACGCAGTGAAGAGAAAACAAGCCCAGAATTAGCAGTAAGCTGGAAAAAGGCTGGTGTACCACAGAAACCGAATAAACCTTCTACACCATATAAAAGATAAAGAAGCACTGGCAAACGCCAGTGCTTCTTTATTACTCAGCTTCAGAAACAACTGTGAAGCGTTCGTTTACGTGTTTTGGATTTTCAATTTCATCAAGTGCAGCTACAGCGAAGTCTTCGTAACTTACATAGCTATCACCTTTTGTGTTAACAAGAAGGTGATCTTTACCTATTTTGTAAGAGCCGGTACGTTTTCCTAATGCGAATAGTGCAGAAGGGCTGATGAATGTCCAAGTAATATCATTTGTTTGTTGTAAGATTTCTAGATTTTTTCCTTGGTTTTGAGCAGTCGCAAGGTACTCCTTTGGGAAACCTGGCGTGTCGAACACGCGTGTTGTTTTTTCCTCATCTACAAATAAACTCCCGGCACCGCCAACAACAAGTAATTTTGTATGAGGTGCGCCTTTCATTGCTTCACTTAATACGTTACCTGCATCTACGTGAAGGTGTTCTTGACCTGCTGGAGCACCAAATGCATTCACAACTACATCAAATGCTTGAAGATTGTTAGCAGTAAGATCGAATACGTCTTTTTCTAAAACTTTTACATTGCCTTCTGTAATTTTTGTAGCGTTTCTTACGATTGCAGTTACTTCATGTCCGCGATCTAAAGCTTCTTTTAAAATGCGACTTCCAGCTTTTCCGCTTGCTCCGATAATTCCGATTTTCATAAGGAATCCCTCCAAAAATTTTATGAAATAAGTATTAAAATGTATGTCTGAAAATGAATAGATATTTTTACATCAAGTTGTTTATCACCTTAATGTAACTATTATAGTTACAGGTTTTGTTTTTTGTCAATTGCTTTGTTTAGAAAACAAATTCATGTTTTATCATTTTTTAAATAAAAAAAGTCGTTTGTTCTCGAATATTACATGTTCATGTCATAAAATCTAACGCATGGAAGTTATATCCTGTCGAAAATTGTTGATTTTTGAGTATTTTTTGAATATAATTCAACTTATGGAAAAGGAAAGGGAGGATTTCAATATATGGTTAACATCTTAGAGAAGTTCGTTGGGGTAACGAACAATATTCTTTGGTCTTATATTCTGATTGCAATGTTAATAGGCTTAGGTCTTTATTTTTCTTTTAAATTGAAGTTTGTACAAATTCGCCATTTAGGGGAAATGGTACGATTAATGGGTGATGGTTTAACTGGAAAGACGCGTAAGAAGGGTAGTGTATCTTCTTTCCAAGCTTTCTGTATGAGTTCCGCAGCCCGCATCGGGATTGGTAACTTAGCAGGTGTGGCATTAGCGATTTCTATGGGAGGTCCTGGAGCAGTATTTTGGATGTGGGTAATTGCTATTATTGGGGCATCTTCAAGTTTTGTAGAAAGTACACTTGCACAAATTTATAAAACAAAAGATGGCAGTGGATTCCGTGGTGGCCCTGCTTATTATATGGAAAAAGGTTTAAATAAACGCTGGATGGGAATTTGGTTTTCTATTCTTATCACAATTAGTTACGGTTTAATTTTTAACTCAGTACAGGCGAATACAGTTACATTAGCATTTAAAAATGCTTTCGGTTTAGAGCGTTATATTGTAGGGATTGTACTAGCTGGATTAATTGCGGTTATTATTTTTGGCGGTGTTAAGAGTATTGCACGCATGTCAGAAATGATTGTTCCGCCAATGGCAATCATTTACATTGCAGTAGCTATCTTTGTTGTTATTAAAAATTTCTATTTACTTCCAGATGTCTTTACAGAAATCTTTAAAGGTGCGTTTGGTTTAGATGCAGCTGTAGGTGGCGGTATTGGAGCGGCAATGAAGTATGGTATCCAGCGCGGATTATTTGCGAATGAAGCAGGTATGGGTAGTGCGCCAAATGCGGCTGCGACAGCGGATGTAACGCACCCAGCTAAACAAGGATTTATTCAAACAATTGGAGTTTTAGTAGACACATTTTTAGTATGTACATCAACAGCATTTATCGTACTATGCTCTGGAGCATATAAGGCAACGAATTTAGAAGGAATTGAATTAACGCAAAAGGCGCTAAGCTCACAAATTGGACCATGGGCAAGCAGCTTCTTAGCAATTATTATTTTCTTATTTGCGTTCAGTTCACTTCTAGGAAACTACTACTATGGTGAAACGAATATTGAATTTATTAAGAAAAGTAAGGCATGGCTAACAGTCTATCGTATTGCAGTAGTCGGAATGGTTATGTTTGGCTCTGTTGCAACGCTTCAAGTTGTTTGGAATATGGCAGACTTATTTATGGGGTTAATGGTAATCACAAACTTAATTGCAATTACATTACTTGGTAAATTTGCATATGCTGCCTTGGCAGACTATGTAAAACAAAAGAAGCAAGGAAAAGATCCAGTATTCCGTGCAAGCTCTATTCCAGGGTTAAAGAATACAGAGTGCTGGGAAGATTCTGTGGTAATAAAAGAAAAAGAAGAACAAGCTGTATAATAAGGAGAGAGCATCAGAGCGAATCTGATGCTCTTTTTTATATATACATCAATTAAAAACTGACATAAACCTCTCTTTTTAGGTGGGAGAGGGCACCTGGCCATGCATAGAAGCGGTCAGGGCCTTTTTCTGCCACATGCGAAGTAAAAACAGAAGGAGTAAACGAGTGTAGGTTACTTTTTAATCTGCATCGCAGGAATTTAGATGTCGAAAAATGAAAATGGATTTATATATATCATACAAATTGAAAAACCAACATAAAAACCCCTCTTTTTAGGAGGGAGAGGGCACCTGGCCATGCATAGAAGCGGTCAGGGCCTTTTTCTGCCACATGCGAAGTAAAAACAGAAGGAGTAAACGAGTGTAGATTACTTATTATTCTGCATCGCAGGAATTTAGATGTCGAAAAATGAAAGTGGATTTATATGAAGGGAATCGATGAAAATCAATCAAACGTTGTTTCTTCATTCGGACTAAGATTTGTATATGGTGCAACGTTAGTTAGTATTTTATCAGCAATTATTGTTGGGATAATGTTATAAAAATGAAAAGTAATGAGCGAGGGCTTATTGCTTTTTTGTATTCCAGAATATCAATGGTAGAGATTTGAGGGAGAAATTAACATATGATTTATTGAAAAAATTATGTTGCATTTCATCTAGATAACGCTTACAATTTGTTTGTGGGTGGTATCAGTTTCATACTTTCAATCGAGTAGAGAAGGAAAGACCACTAATTATAAATTGCAATTTATGTAAACGCTTACTGATTTTAGATTCCAGTTTAAAGTAAATAGTATGTTCGAGGTTCTTATTTTTTTAGCAATAATGGTCAGACGTCATTCGTTGGACAACAAATAACTCATGAGAAGTGGAGGATTCACACATGAAACTAGTTATGTTTCTAGTCGGTTTACTTGTTGTATTTGTACTAGGTTACCTTGTAAGTTCAGATCGAAAGAAAATTAAGTATAAACCAATTGCAATTATGCTTGTTATTCAATTAGCATTGGCTTACTTCTTATTAAATACAAAGATTGGGTATGTGTTAGTAAAAGGAATTTCAGATGGATTTGGTGCGATTTTAAACTATGCAGGAGCTGGGGTTAACTTTGTATTTGGTGGCTTAGCAAATGATGGACAAGCACCATTCTTCTTAACAGTATTATTACCAATTATTTTCTTAGCAGTATTAATTGGGATTTTGCAACATATTAAAGTTTTACCGATTATCATTCGTGCAGTCGGTTTCTTATTAAGTAAAGTGAATGGTTTAGGGAGATTAGAGTCATATAATGCAGTAGCAGCTGCAATTGTTGGTCAAGGTGAAGTATTTATTACAGTAAAAGATCAATTAAGCAAATTACCAAGAAATCGTTTATATACACTTTGTGCATCTTCTATGTCAACGGTATCGATGTCAATTGTCGGTTCTTATATGAAGATGATTGAACCAAAATATGTAGTAACAGCACTTGTATTAAACTTATTCAGTGGGTTCATTATCGTTCATATTATTAACCCTTATGATATTAGTGAAGAAGAAGACATTTTAGAATTACAAGACGATAAGAAGCAAACGTTCTTTGAAATGCTAGGCGAGTACATTATGCTTGGATTCTCTATTGCAGTTACAGTAGCGGCAATGTTGATTGGTTTCGTTGCATTGATTACAGCAATTAACGGTGTGTTTGATTCTATTTTCGGAATTACATTCCAAAGCATTTTAGGATACATTTTCTCACCATTAGCATTTATTATGGGTATTCCAACATCAGAAATGCTGCAAGCAGGACAAATTATGGCAACAAAATTAGTAACAAACGAATTTGTTGCGATGATTGATTTAGGAAAAGTAGCTGGCGATTTATCAGCTCGTACAGTAGGTATTTTATCAATCTTCCTTGTATCATTTGCGAACTTCGCTTCTATTGGGATTATTGCAGGAGCAACGAAGAGTATCGATGGAAAACAAGCAAACGTTGTATCCTCTTTCGGATTAAAACTTGTATACGGTGCAACGTTAGTAAGTATATTATCAGCGGTTATCGTTGGGGTTATGCTATAAAATAAAAAAGCAATGAGCTTGGGCTCATTGCTTTTTTTGTTTAACTTACTTTCTTTAACTTACGTTTAAAAGCAGGCCTTTTTAAATAAGTGCCAAGTCGCCAGACGTATTCAACTGGACCTATGCGATACCTTTGTAACCAATAGGTACTAGTGTATAATTGGATGACGTAAATGACAATTGTTAATATAATTCCACAGAAATAGCCTATTTTCCCATATAAGCCAAGTCCATACGCATAAAAAATTGTTGTCGCAATGATAGATTGTGCTAAATAGTTACTAACAGACATTTTCCCCATATTAGCCATATACGTTAGTAAACGTGATGCTTTTTTGTAATGAAATAATAGAATAATCGAGCTTCCGTAAAAAAGAGTCATGCTTATTGGTGTAACACTGTCTTTTAACATAATAAGAAGTGGTTGTTTTGTTAATAACTCTAAGATTTTTACAGCGAAAGAGAAAATACCACTGATGAGCCAGATTTTTTTGAGAGAAGGTAAATATTTATCTATTTCAAAAAGCCACCCTTTTTTTCCAACATACATTCCTAGTAGGAATAGTGGAGTCATGAAAATCAATGCGAAAAGTGTTATGAAAAACGTTCCGAAAAATCCAGTAATTCCTATGTATTCAAAAGGATCTTCATTCATACGGAATTTTACATGTTCTATATAACTACCAGTTTCATGAATATGTTGTTCTTTTGCAATATAAGGTGCAAAGTCTTTGGCCATATCTACATCTGATTGGGCGGGATAAGACATGAGCATTGTTAGTACTAGTAGTATGGATGCCCAAATGAGTAATGTTTTTGGTTTTCGATTTATAAACATCATTAACAGGATTCCTATAATTCCATAAGCAAATAATATATCTCCATCCCAAACAAAAGTACCATGAAGATATCCAAGGATTAGTAAAATACTAAGGCGGCGGATATAAAGCGGAAAGAAACGCTTTTCTTTTGCGAGAATACTTTTTTGCAGCATTATGATACTAAGTCCAAATAAAAAAGAAAATAGGGAGATGAAATTATGGGTTCCAAAAAATTGTATAAACCAGTTGGCGCCCTCATCGATTTTTCCAAAAACATAAGTAGGTTGTTCGCCGCTAAACATTCCAAATTGGATTAATGTTATATTGACGAGCAAAATACCGAATAAAGCAAAGCCACGAACGGCATCAATTGCTTCTACACGTTGATTCATAGTTTTTTCTCCTCTTATTTTTGTTTTTTCTTTAAAAATAATAGCATTTATATTGGTAGTCCTATGTAGAATGCATGAAGAATTAAGCTGATTTTAATCCAGTGTTAAGGTAAGAGGGGATTTAGAGTGGAAAATAAAAATCACCTTAACAAACTAGTTAAGGTGATAAGGATATTACTCAGCAGGAGGAGTAAACGTACGTTTTTCCAATTCCGCATCTAACATAAATAGAGCGTTAGAGTCGCTTGTAATACGTTTTAGTTTTTGAATGATGCTATCGAAAGAAGCTTCTTCTTCAACCTGTTCGTCAACGAACCATTTTAAGAATGTAATTGTCGCGTGCTCACGCTCATCCCAAGCGATATCGGATAAGTTGTAAATACGCTTTGTTACTTCGCGTTCATGCTCAAGTGCGATTTCAAATGCGCTTAAAACAGATTCGTATTCATTGTTCGGGTTTTCGAATCCAGTAATAATAGCGCGCTCTCCGCGGTCATTAATGTAATTGTAAAGTTTCATTGCGTGGAAACGCTCTTCTTCTGCTTGGACAAGGAAAAAGTTCGCGAACCCATCGTAGCTTTCTGCTGTGCAGTAAGCAGCCATCGCCATATAAACATGGGCAGAGTAAAATTCAAAGTTCATTTGGTCATTAAGCGCATCGTGTAATTTGGTAGATAACATTAAAATCCTCCTTTGTACTATGTCAGAAACATTATATCATAATTGATAAATATTCTCATTTACTTTCTTCAAAACGTTTAGACAGCTTCTCCACATGTGCTTCCATAATATCTTGTAAGTCTAAATCATATTTTTGAGAAAGAATAATGAGATTGGCAAGTACATCCCCAAGTTCTTCTTTTAATTCAATTTTTAATTCTTCAGTTTGCTTTGCTTGTTCATCTGGGCGATCACGTCCAATTTCAATGGCACGCACAACTCGTGAAACCTCTCCAACTTCTTCCGTTAGGAAATTTAAGCGAATAAAAGAGTTATACTGTGACCAGCTTCGTTTTTCGTAAAATTCCTCAACCCATCTTTGAAATTCGACAATATTCATTTCTTTCTCATCCCCTCAATATGTTGTACAATGTTCATTGTATCATGACAATATATAGTTTTGGGGTGTGGATATGAGAAAGATTTGTGTGTTTGCAGGTTCGAATCTAGGAGAACGACCTGAATTTAAGGAACAAGCAATTAAGCTTGGGGAATTACTTGTGCAAAATAATTGTGAATTAGTATACGGTGGTTCATGTGTTGGTTTAATGGGTGAGATAGCTAATGAAGTGCTGCGTTTAGGCGGACGTGTAACAGGTGTTATGCCGCGTGGCTTATTCCGCGGAGAGATTGTTCATAAAGGGTTAACGGAACTTATTGAAGTGGAAACAATGCATGAGCGTAAAGCGAAAATGGGAGAACTTGCTGATGCTTTTATCGCTTTACCAGGTGGCTATGGAACATTTGAAGAGTTATTCGAGGTTGTATGTTGGTCACAAATTGGAATTCATGACAAGCCTGTTGGGATATTAAATATTAAAGATTTTTATAGTCCAATTCTGCAAATGGTAGATCGTGCTGCAGAAGAAGGATTTATGAATCCATCAAACAAAGGGTTAATTGTTTCAGCAACTACTGCTGAAGAATTATTGGCGAACATGAAAAATTATAAACGACCTGTAATGGGGAATAAGTGGAAACAGCTATCATAATCAATAAGTAAGCAATCGAATAAAATGTGTATGGTCCTTTTTCATAGAAAAGAACATGCGTATTTTTATGTATTTAATTGGAAAAATAGAGCGTATATAAAAAAAGGCATCCCTCTCGTTTTGGGATGCCTTTATATTTGTTTTTCTTATTGATTTAAGAATGCGCGTAGCATCCAAGCGTGTTTCTCTAGTTCTGTGTAGATGCCAAGTAGTAAATCAGACGTCATTTCATCGTCAGCGTCTTGTGCGATCTCCATCCCTTTTTTCAATTCATCTAACATCATTCCGTAGTCTTTCATAATTGCTTCAACCATTCCTTCGGCAGTCTCTCCGTAAGATGCTTCCTGAACAGAAGATAGTTCTAAGTATTCTTTCATTGTTGCGACTGGTTTACCACCAATTGCTAAAATACGTTCTGCGATTTCATCGATATGTCCAGCTGCTTCTGTATAAAATTGTTCGAATTTCTCATGAAGTGTAAAGAATTGAGGTCCTTTTACATACCAATGGAAGTTGTGTAGTTTTGTAAATAATACGTTCCAGTCTGCTACCTGTTTGTTTAATACTACGATTACTTGTGTGTTCATATGATCAATCCCCTTTTGAGTTATTATATTATATCGTTTACTAATTTATAATTATTATAATCTAGTAAACGATATAAATCAAGTCTTTTTCAAACATTATTTTTGAACATTTTTTTACTATATACATCAATTAAAAAGACGACATAAAACCCCTCTTTTTAGGTGGGAGAGAGCATCTGGCCATGCCTAGAAGCGGTCAGGGCCTTTTTCTGCCACATGTGAATTAAAAACAGAAGGAGCAAACGAGTGTAGGTCACTTTTTATTCTGCATAGCAGGGAGTTAGATGTCGAAACATTAAAATGGATTTATATATATTATACAAATTGAAAAACCAACATAAAAACCCCTCTTTTTAGGTGGAAGAGAGCATCTGGCCATGCCTAGAAGCGGTCAGGGCCTTTTTCTGCCACATGCGAAGTAAAAACAGAAAGAGCAAACGAGTGTAGGTCACTTTTTATTCTGCATAGCAGGGAGTTAGATGTCGAAACATTAAAATGGATTTACATAGATATAATGTGACTTGGCCCGTAAAAGCCAGATTGATGAGGGCTAATCATCAGTAGGGATGAAGAAAACGCCACTGATTAAAGTTTCACTTTATATTGCAATATGTGTTTATTTTTTCCTATATGGTGGCATATATATAGAAAAAGGGAATTTGGAAAGGAGAATGGAGGGCAATGGAACTCCAGTTTCAAAACGTATATCAGCAAGCTGGGAATTGGTACGTGCTGGACTCAGAATTTCCGTGGGATATTCAGCAGGTGAAAAAGGATGTGTTTTCACTGATTGAGAGACGAGAAGTCCCAGTTATTTTTTGCGATACGTGTGATACAAATGACGTACTTGTAAAATTAGGAGAAGAGGAAGAAGAATTTTTATTTCCTTTGAACGGTTTTTATCATAAAGAAAAACAAGTAATTTTTGTTTGCATGTGGGAACGATATGAGCAAGTGCTCAAAACTTTACTACATGAATTTCGGCATTCGATGCAGCATGAGAATAACGTATTGTATGTGGAAAAAGAAGTGTATGAGGTACGGTGGATTGAGAAAGATGCTCGTGCATTCGCGGAGCGTAAAATGAATGAATATATGAGAAGGAATGTAAACTAGGATATAGTGGGGGAACACCACTATATCATAGTTTATAACTTACTAAAATAAAGTAATTGACTTTTATAAAGTTTAGTTCTAAACTAAGTGTATCAAGCAAGGTGATGGAATGAAAGCAGAAGAAAGACTTGGATTATTATTATGGTTCCGTTTATCGCGCTTTTATAACAGAAGCGTTCGCGAGACAAATCAGCATTTGAAACAATGGGGTTTATCTGCTGCACAGTTTGATGTTTTAGCTCAAATCGGAGGACAAGATCGATTAACACAGCAGGAGCTTGGGAAGAAGCTATTTGTTACAAAAGGGAATATTACGCAGCTCTTAAATAAGATGGAGCAGCTTGAGTGGATTAGGCGGGAACAGGAAGGTACTACAAAATATCTTTCGTTAACAGAAAAGGGAAGAGCTTTATATGAAGAAGCTCTTCCGCCGCAAGAGACATTTTAAGCAGAACAATTTGGTAAGCTAGATCGCAATGAGCAAAAGCAATTATTAGAATTACTTCGAAAGTTACAATAAAAAAATTTTAAATAAATATCTCGAATTCGAGATAATATGAGGTGAAGGATATGTTTGAAAAAATTGATCATAAAAATATGGGAAGAGCAAATCACGGCTGGTTAAATACACATTTTCATTTTTCATTCGCGGATTATTACAATCCAGACAATATGAGATTTGGAGCGCTTCGTGTTATTAATGATGATTTAGTAGCAGCACAGACAGGATTTGATATGCATCCGCATCGCGATATGGAGATTATTTCTTACGTTGTAGATGGAGAATTAACACACCAAGATAGCATGGGAAATCGAGGGACAATTGAGCGTGGACATGTTCAATATATGAGTGCAGGTACAGGTGTATTTCATAGTGAACACAATTTAGGAAATGAGACATTGCGTTTATTACAAATTTGGATTTTACCTGATCGTGCTGGGCATACACCAAATTACGGTGAGTTTAAATTTGATTGGAGCGGGCGTGAAAATACATGGTTCCATATGGTGTCTCCAGTTGATGGTGATGCACCAATTGCAATCCATCAAGATGCAAATTTATATTCTCTATCTTTAGAAGCAGGAAAAGAAATTAGCTTCCCTGTTAGTGAAGGACGCCAAGTTTATCTTGTGCAAATTGAAGGAAGCGGCGTTGTAAATGGTGAGACACTTGTGATGCGTGATGCAGCAGAAGTGGTTGAAGAAGATATTCACATTCAAGCGAAAGAGCAATCTCATTATTTAGCAATTGAAATGAAAAAACAATAATGAATGAAAAAGGGGGCATCTAACAGGATGTCCTTTTTTTGGATGAAATTGTAAGAAAGCTGTTTCTCAATATTTTTGGGCAGGTATCATTTTTGTTTTTCAGAAATGTATAAAAGTGTCAAAAATTTTTGGGGAATGGGGAGTGTTAGATTGAAAAAGCAAGTCGTTTCATCAGCATTGGCTTTATCCGTTATCATTGGGGGATTTGGTGCATTTGGGGCAACGAAAACACAAGCGGAAGAGCAACAAATTCAATATCACCAAGAATTTAAAACACCAGCTTACATAGGTGAGGAATGGAAAGCACCAGAAGGGTTAGATAAAAAAGAAACCGTATTTCAGTATTTAGAGAGTAAGAAAGACATGTTTAAACTAGCAGGAAATATAGAGAAACATTTCAACATTGTTGGGGAGGAAAAGGATGCTGAATCAGGTACAACACATGTGAAGTTAGTTGAGAAACATAATAATATTCCTGTGTATGGATCAGATCAAACAGTTGCGCTTGATAAAGATAATAATGTGAAAGCATTTTTCGGACAAGTTATCCCGAATTTAGAAGATAAAAATATTCCAACTGCAGCGAACATTACAAATGAACAAGCTGTAAATGTCGCAAAAGCTGATATTGAAAAACAAATTGGTAAAGTGAATAAATATGATGGTGTGAAAAAAGATTTGTATGTGTATGAAAAAGATGGGAAGTACTATCTTGCCTATCTTGTAAAAGCATCGATTTCAAAACCAGCACCAGGATATTGGCATTATTTTGTCGATGCAACAAATGGAAATGTCATTGAGAAATATAATGCCATTGATCAAATTACTGGATTTGGTTATGGGGTGTTAGGAAACAAACAATCATTTGAGATTGCTCAAGATGAGAAAACAGGAGCGTTCAATTTATTTGATGGCAAACGTGGAAAAGGTGTCCATACGTTTAACGCAGATAATATGGACGAGAATATATTTAACCTTTTATCACAATGGCTTGGATACACAGGCGATGAAGTAGAAAGTAAATCAAAGTTCTTTGAAGATAAAGCGGCTGTTGATGCACATGTGAATGCAGGGAAAGTATATGACTATTATAAAAAGACATTTAACCGTAACTCTTTCGATGATAAAGGGGCGAAACTGATTTCCTCTGTTCACGTAGGTGAGAGCTGGAATAACGCAGCATGGAACGGTATGCAAATGATGTATGGTGATGGAGATGGAACAACATTTATTCCATTATCTGCAGGATTAGATGTTATTGGGCATGAGTTAACACATGCTGTAACAGAGCATACGGCGAACCTTGTGTACCAAAATGAGTCAGGTGCATTAAATGAATCAGTATCCGATATTATGGGTGTAATGGTTGAGAAAAAAAGCTGGGATCTAGGTGCTGATATTTACACACCTGGTATCGAAGGAGATGCCCTTCGTTCTCTGAAAGATCCAGCATCCATTCCGAATCCATTAAAACCTGGAGAAGGTTATCCAGATCATTACAGTAAACGCTACACAGGACCATATGATAATGGCGGCGTTCATATTAACAGTAGTATCAATAACAAGGCGGCATATTTAGTGTCTGAAGGTGGCGAGCATTACGGTGTGAAAGTTGCTGGTGTTGGTCGCGAAGCAACAGAAAAAATTTACTATCATGCGCTTACAAAATATTTAACTGCAAACTCCAACTTTAAAATGATGCGTCAAGCTGCAATTCAATCTGCAGAAGATTTATATGGTAAAAACTCTAAAGCGGTACAAGCTGTAACGAAAGCTTATGATGCAGTAGGAGTAAAATAATAAAATGAAAAAAACCTGACTCGATTGTCAGGTTTTTTTTTGCATTTAATCACGGATACCTAGAGCGATTTTCGCCATACGTGACATGCGCTCTTTTGACCAAGGTGGATTCCAAACTACATTCACTTCTATTTCATTGACTTCTGGTACATTTGTTGCTAGTACTTTTTTAACATCTAAAACGATTTGTCCAGCCATTGGACAACCGATAGAAGTCATTGTCATTGTAATGACAGCATTGTTATTCTCATCCGCTGTAACGTCATATACTAATCCGAGATTGATAATATCAACCCCTAGTTCAGGATCAATGACAGCTTCTAAATTGGCATATAATTTCTCTTCGAATTCTTGTGACATGCACAACACCCCTAATATGAATGATATCCATTCTCATTATAAAGGAAATAAGATAAAGATGCAGTGAAATAGCTCACAGTGTTTTTAGAGGAACTTTCTTATACTGATGATAAGTATAAGGAAGGAGAGATTTTGAAGATGGACTATAATGAAAATCCTTTTATTGTGATATGGGAAGTTACACGTGCTTGTGAATTGAAATGTTTGCATTGCCGGGCTGAAGCACAGTATAGGAGAGACCCGAGGGAATTAAATATTGATGAAGGAAAGAATTTGATTGATGAAATATATGAAATGAATAAACCGATGCTAGTCTTTTCAGGTGGAGATCCGCTAATGAGAGAAGACATTTATGAGCTCGCAGATTATGCAATTCAAAAAGGGTTACGTGTTTCGATGACACCTAGTGCGACTCCGAATGTAACGAAAGAAGCCATTTTAAAAGCAAAAGAGGTGGGACTTGCACGCTGGGCCTTTAGTATTGATGGTGCTACAGCTGAGACACATGATCGTTTTCGGGGGACAGAAGGGTCTTTTCAGCTTACGATGGAAGCCATTCAGTATTTAAATGAGTTGCAAATTCCTGTGCAAGTAAATACAACAATCTCTAAATATAATATTCATGAAGTGGAGAAAATGGCAGCGCTTGTTGAGAAGCTAGGCGGCGTACTATGGAGTGTCTTTTTTCTTGTTCCAACTGGCAGAGGTAACATTGCTGATATGATTTCACCAGTAGAACATGAACTTGTATTTCGGAAGTTATATGAAATAGGTAAAATAGCATCGTTTGATATGAAGACAACAGCAGCTCAGCACTATCGCCGTGTTGTTATGCAGCAAAAAAACAGAGAGAGCAAAAGAAATGATACAATTCGCTATGAATATGCGCTGCAAAATGGTTTAACTGGAAAAATAGACGGTTTAGGCCGGGCACCAAAAGGTGTGAATGATGGAAATGGATTTGTGTTCATTTCACATATTGGGGATGTATATCCAAGTGGATTATTACCAGTAAGAGCAGGGAATGTGAGAGAAAATCGTTTGCGAGATATTTATCGTGATTCTCCCATCTTTCAAGCATTACGTAATCCAGATAATTATAAGGGGAAGTGCGGAAAGTGTGAGTACCGTTATATATGTGGAGGCTCCCGTGCAAGAGCATATGCAGTGACAGGAGATTACTTAGAAAGTGAACCGTATTGTGTGTATATACCGAAAACCTTAAGGAAATAAATGATAAAAAAATACAAGCATTCTTTTTACAAAGAAATGCTTGTATAAGAGAACTACTCTGTTTTAAAACGAGATACGAGTGTATCTAATTCTTCTACTGTTTGTTTCATTTGTTTGGCTGTAGAAGCCATTTCATTCATAACGATAACTTTTTTCTCCGCTGATTGAGCAGTCTGAGCTGTTTCAGACGATACTTCATTAGCAATGGCAGTAATATTATTGAGAGAAGCGTTCATTTCTTCAGCACTTGCAGCCATTTCTTCAGCAGTCGCGGAGATTTCTTGTATTTGCGTGGAAACTTGGTTCACTTGTCCTACAATTGTTGTAAAGGAAGTACCAGCTTCACGAATTACATGAATTCCTTCAGATGATTCAGCTTGTCCTTGAGACATCATGGAGTTTGCTGTTTCCGTATCGTTCTGAATTTGATGTAGCAGTTGGTTAATATCGGTTGCAGCTGTTTTGGATTGTTCTGCAAGTTTGCGAACTTCATCCGCAACAACCGCAAATCCTTTTCCTTGCTCACCAGCGCGAGCAGCTTCAATAGAAGCATTTAAAGCAAGTAAGTTTGTTTGTTCCGCAATATTAGAGATTGACTGTACTGCCATATCAATCTGCTTTGTATGAGTGATTAGACGTTCAACCACTTGTGATGTAGCATTGACAGCTTCATGGATTGTTGTCATTTGTGTAATAGATTTTTGAATGACTGCATTGCCGTCATTTGCATATTCAGAAGTAGCGACAGCTAGCTCTGCGACAGATGAAGCAGATTCCGCAATACGTTGAACACTAATAGCCATATCATCCATTGCTGTTGAGCTTTCTTCCATGCTGGAAGTTTGTGATTGAATGCTCGTTTCTAAATGAGACATTGTATTTTGAACTTGTATTGTTGCATCTCGTGATGTACTTGTTTTTTCTAACATATTTTCAGATGCATTTTGTACTTCGATAGATGTTTTTTGAACACGGTTAATAATATGTTGCAAGTTTTCTAACATTTTATTAAAGGAAGTTGCGATTTCACCAATTTCATCATTGCTGTTTACGTGTAAACGGCCTGTTAAATCGCCGCCTTGAGAAGCTAATTCTTTTAGTTTTGTATCAATCTGTTGAATTGGTTTAACAAGTTTACCAGAGAACCACCATGCAAGAATAATAGCGGCAATACTACAGATCACAAGGGATAGGAAAACAATGGATTCAATCGTTAAGGATAATTGATCTATTTGTTGCATAGATTGGTCACGAATTTTTGCTTGTTCATTGCTATAGTTTGTGAAATCACCAATTATTTTATAGACAGTGCCATTTTCTGTTGAAGCAAGTTGTAACGCTTCTTCCCATTTTTGGTCTTTTGTAAGAGGAACGACTTTATCGTCAATAAATTGTCTCCAAGTGGAGCCAGACTGCATTGTATCTTTTACTTGCTGAGAGATATGAGAGTTAGAAAGAAGTTTATCTTTCGTATCTTCTAGACGTTTGCTCATTTCATGAAATTTATCTAGTTCTGCTTGATCATGTTGTAATAAATATCCTCTTAGAGCAGAAAGTTGTACTTGATAAGCATCCCCGCGTTCTGCAAATTCTGTTGCTAGAGGAGAGATATCGCTTTGTAATGCTTCGGCTTTATGTGATTGATCAATAGCAAAAAATAAAATAAGAGCTAATGCAATGCCAAATAAAGCACAAGTTGTTATCATCATGAACATCATTTTTTTACGAATACTGATAAAACTCATATGATAAAACCTCCTTTTAAAAATTATTTTATTAAGATTATTTTATATATAAATTCAAAAGAAAACTCTACTCCTTTTTATCTTGGAATAAAGCTTTCTTCTTCCACTAGGAATTATAGCAGACAGTTGCGTATAGAGGAAGGTATAATATGTCCTTTGTAAGCACATATTTATGTCTTTTTAATATGCGGAAGATAATAGAAAAAGAGAGGCTGTTAAAGAGCCTCTCTTTTGAAAATGATTTGAATTATGAAATTGTTTTAAAGTGCGAAACAAGTGCTTCCAGGTCTTGAGCGGTAGTTTTCATTTCTGATGATTTTGTTGCGACTTCTTTCATAACGTTTACTTGTGTGCCGGCTGAATGTGATGTTTGAGCTGTTTCAGCTGCAACCTCATTTGAAATAGAAGCGATGCTATTTAAGGATGCATTCATTTCTTCAGCACTTGCAGCCATTTCTTCAGCAGTCGCAGACATTTCTTGCATTTGCGTTGAAACTTCATTAATGTGGTTAACGATTGCTGTAAAGGAAGATCCAGCGGTACGAATAACTGTGATTCCTTGGGATGCTTCTGACTGTCCTTGTGTCATCATGTTATTGGCTGCTTGTGTGTCATCTTGGATTTGACGAAGCAAATGATTAATATCTGTTGCTGCTGTTTTAGATTGTTCAGCAAGCTTGCGAACTTCATCTGCTACAACTGCAAATCCTTTTCCTTGTTCACCAGCACGGGCAGCTTCAATGGATGCATTTAAAGCTAATAAATTTGTTTGTTCCGCAATATTAGAAATGGATTGCACAGCTGTATCAATATGCTTTGTATGTGTAATGAGGCGTTCAACCACTTCGGATGTAGCATTGACTGCATCATGTATTGCATTCATTTGTGAAATTGATTTTTCAATCACTTTTCCGCCATCATCAGCTTTTTCAGAAGTTGTCACGGCTAGTTGTGCAACAGAAGAAGCGGATTCTGCGATACGTTGCACACTTGTGGACATATCATCCATTGCTGTTGAACTTTCCTCAATACTGGACACTTGTGAGCGAATATTATGGTCAAGTGTTTGCATTGTAGCTTGAATTTGTGATGCAGCATCCATAGAATCGGTTGTTGTTGTAAACATATTGACAGATGCCTCTTTCACATTTGTAGATGTTTGTTGAACCTGCTGAATAATATGTTGTAAATTACCAAGCATTTGATTAAAGGAATGTGCAATATCACCAAGTTCATCTTTACTGTTTACATCTAACCTTGCAGTTAAATCGCCCTCCTTAGAAGCTAATTCTTTTAATTTGGAATCGATTTGGTGGATTGGCTTAACGAGTTTACCAGAGAACCACCATGCTAGTATAATGGCAAGGACTGTACATATAATGAGTGAAACGCAAATTACATATTGAATGAATTTTGTTGAGCTATGAATGCTCTCAATTAATTGGTTTTGTTTTTCTTTTTCATCATTTGCATATTTTGTAAATCGATTTAAAAGATCATTGACAAAATCAGTTTGCTCCATTGCAATTTTTGATGCTTCCTCCCATTTACCTTCACGTGCAAGTGGAAGCACTTCATTATCTATTACACTACGCCATTTTCCTCCCATTAAGATAGCTTCTTTCATTCCTTCTGGAATGTTTTTATCACTTGTTACTGCTTGACGTGTATCGGCCAACTTTTTTCCTTCTCTATTAAATTTCTCTAATCCTTTTTGGTCATGTGATAGTAAGTATTCTTGTAAACCAGCAACTTGTGCTTGAAACCAATCGCCACGTTCTTTTAAAATAGCTGCTCTTCGTGAAACATCATGTTCTAGGGTGTCTGCTTCACGTGCTTGGGTCGTAGCAAATGTAAGAATAATAATTAGTGCAATACTAAATAATGAACAAATACCTAAGAGCATGAAGAGTAGCTTTTTTCGAATTCCAACATATTTCATAATTATCCCCCACCTTTAAAACTGTTTATTATGATTTTATCATATAAAGAACAAGATTAAAGATTTCCTTATTGTAAAGTTGTTAATCTGTTCAATAGAAGTATAGCAGATAATGGAAGAAGAATATTTCATGTGCATGAATGTTCAGAAAATGTCTACATTTGGCAGAGAAAAATTTTTAGATAAAAATATGAAATATGATTGTATTTTTAGAAAACATCATGTATACTTCTAATTAGTTGATAACGATTATCAATATCATCAAAAACAAAAACAAAAACGTTACTCTTCGTTATGTTGGTCATACCCCTTTTGACTACGTAAGTCAGAGAAAAATGTTGAAATACCTTGTGTCCTATTCTACAGAATCATGGTAATCTCCAACCTCAACTTATATGCGTTAAGCATGTGAAAAAGGATTCCATCCGCAAAGGGGTCCTTTTTTGCATGATTCCGCTAACAGAAATGGGTAGTAATACTCCCAAATTAGATATTCAATATCCATATAAAGATAAAAATAAAAAGCTGCCTCCAAAAGGTCGTTATTCAAAGACCTTTTGGGACAGCTTCTTTCATTTACTCTGCTTCCGCAAGTTTTCCGTATTGACGCTTATGCATCCAAGTTAATGTTCCAATTGTTCCAAGTGATAACAGAACGATGAAGATCATTAAAATACCTGCATTTTGCCACATAAAGCTGAAATCTCCACTTGAAATAACCGCTTTAAATCCTGATACAGAATATGTCATTGGGAACCATGCGTTAAATACTTGCAGTGGTTTCGGAATTAATTCAAGAGGGAATGTACCCGCACTTGTTGTTAACTGTAAAATCAATGTCAAGATCGCAACAAAGCGTCCTGCATCGCTGAAAGTTGTTACTAGGAATTGAATTAACGCAATAAATGATAAGCTTGTAATAACACTAAACAATACGAAGTATGGAATACTTTGTACTTCAACACCTAACCAGAACAGTAATACTGCATCCGCAACAAGTGCTTGAATCACACCAACTGCTAAAAGTACACCAAACTTACTAATAAACCAGCTAAATCCTGATTTTGGTATACCAACTGTTTCGCGTAGTGGGAACACGATAGATAATAACAGTGCTCCAACGAATAAACCAAGAGATAAGAAGTACGGTGTAAAGCCTGTTCCATAGTTCGGAACTTCTGCCGTTTTCTCAGTTTTCACTTTCACTGGATTAGCGAACATTTCATATTTCTTCTCGTCACCTTTTGTTTCACTTGTTTTCTCAGCGCCTTCGCCAAGTTTGGTTGCAAGTTCTTTTGAACCGTCATTGGCTTCACCTAGTCCATTCGTTACTTGACCTGAACCGTCTTGTAAACGAGCTAAACCGCTTTGGAAATCTCCTTTTGGATCTACGAATTGACCTAAGCCACCTGTTATTTTTTGTGATCCATCAAATAAAGCATTTACTCCGTTTGCGAGTGGGCCAGCGTTGCTTGCAAGTTCATTTAAACCGCCTGTCATTTTTCCAGAGCCATTTTCTAACTGACCTAAGCCACCTGTTAACTCGTTTGCTCCTGTAGATAATTGACCTAAGCCACCTGCTAATTTATTTGCTCCAGTCGTTGCTTCTTTTAATTTCTCACCAAGAGTTTGGAAGTTTGCTACAAATGTTTGCTGCCCTTCTACTAATTTATTTGTACCGTTTACAAGCAGTTGTTGACCATCTTTCAATGCGCCGACACCATCTTGTAATAAAACTTGACCGTCGTGAACGGCTTTTGCGCCACCGGCAACTTGCTGCGCTCCTGCTTGAACTTTTCCAGCACCTTCTTTTCCAGCAAGTCCTTGTGCACCTTGTGCAACTGCTGATGTACCTGCGGCTACTTTTTGACTCATTGCAATTAGTTGTTGTAGTTGTTGCTTATCCTCTTCAGGTAAGTCTTTTAATTTTCCATTTAGCGCCGCTAAGCCATCCGCAACAGCTTTTGCTCCATCTGCCGTTGTATTTGCACCAGTACTTAGCTTATCAGCTTGTTCTTTCCATTGTGATACACCTTGAGCTAGATCATTTGCTCCATTGCTTACTTTTTCAGACCCTTTTGTTAGCTCTGGTAACTTACTTTGCATATCTGTTACACCAGCTAACGATTTTTTTAATCCTGCATTTGTATCTTGAATACCTTTTTGTATGTCTGTTGCTCCAGCAGCTAATTTTTCTTGACCACCTTGAATTTGACCTAGACCTCCCGCAATTTGCTGAGAACCAGTAACTGATTCTCCTAAACCTCCTGCAATTTGCTGAGAACCAGTAACTGATTTTCCTAAACCATCTGTGATTTGTTGTGAACCGTTTAATAACTGATTCACTCCACCTGGCATTGCGCTTACTTTACTATTCAACTCACCTAAGCCATTCGTAATTTGATTAGAGCCAGTTGCTAATTGGTCCAATCCATTATTCGTTTTCTTAGATAATTCACCTAAACCATCTGTGATTTGCTGTGAGCCATCTTTTAATTGATTGGTTCCATCATGAAGCTTACCAGCTCCCTCACTTGCATCAGCAAAACCTTTAGAAACATCTTTTAATGAATCAAACATCGTCTCAGCATACGTTTTCGTTACCGAATTTGATACTTCACTTTTGATTTTTTCAATAGCTGATCCGCCAATTTGTGAAGATAAGAAGTTTAAGCTTTCATTTGGAATGTACTCTAGTTTTGATTTTTTAGGGTTTGCATCCAACAGTGTTGTTGTATTTTCAGAGAAGTCTTTTGGAATGCGGATCGTCATGTAGTATTTACGATCATCCATCCCTTTTTTTGCTGTTTTCTCGCTGACAAACTCCCATTTGAAGCTTTTATTTTCTTTCAAATTATCAACAAGTTCTTTACCGGCTTCAATCGGTTTTCCATTATACACTACACCTTTGTCAAGGTTTACAACTGCAACTGGTAAATCATCTAATTGTTCATATGGATCCCAAAACGCCCATAAGAACATACCAGCGTACAATACTGGAATAAATAAGACTGCAATAATTGGAATTAATATTTTTTTGCTTCTAATAATCGTGGCAAACTCTTTTCCAAGCAGTTTCA
The DNA here is from genome assembly GCF_044764345.1 of Bacillus sp. NPDC094106. NCBI lineage: Bacteria > Bacillati > Bacillota > Bacilli > Caryophanales > Bacillaceae > Bacillus > Bacillus sp. NPDC094106. The sequence continues at coordinate 67,619 of NZ_JBIWHY010000010.1, forward strand.
ATCCGCGCATTGTTTGACCCTCCTTTTAAAATATTGACTGTTTTATTCGTTTAGTCATATTGGTGAAAAAAAGAAGAAAATAACTACCAATTTATCCTCTCGTATGTATTGCTGTCTTCTTATAATTCACCCTTCACTAACGTATGACCATACTGTTCACTCGGTCATATTTTATAATAATAAAAGGATTATCTCATTTTGACAATCCTTTTAATAAATATAGTTCAAAAAGTTCAGCGATATGCTCTTTTTCTAACGGCTCATGATGTTTTTCCCAATCAAAAATGAGTGATACATATAAACGAAGCATAATAAATGCTGTAATTTCTGGATCACATTCTGCAATCTCACCTTTTGCAATTGCAACTTCAAGACGCGATTTAATAAACGTAATAATTGTGGAATCCAACTGTCTCATCACATCTTGCACTTCTTTAGTTCCCATATCTCGCTCTTCTTGAATGAGCTTAATCATAAGTTGATGTTCTTTACGGAATTCTAAAATACGATATAAAGCATGATGTACGTTCTCAAAAAATGGTACATTCGAATCAATTGCCATTTCTGCTACTTGCTTCATTTCTGTAATTAGATTGGAAATGATTTCACCAAAAAGCTCTTCCTTATTTTTGAAAAACGTATAAATTGTCCCTTTTCCAACATTGGCAAGCTTTGCAACTTGATCCATTGTTGTTGCTTTATAACCAAATGCAGAAAAAGACTTTGTTGCCGCTTCGATAATTGCTCGTTTTCGATCAATTGCCACGTTTTCACCTCCAAAAAAATGACTAAATGAACATTCTAGTCAAATGGTACGTCTATGATAATACCATGGATTACCAATGTTTTCAAGTTTTATTTTTATAATCCTATATTTTTACTCCGTCATAAACAAAATTTACTGTCTCGTATTGTATCAAACGAACATAAAAATAAACAAATGCACCCGTCTGTATAATGGCAGGTGCATTTTATTTTCCTCTTATGAAGCTTTCTATAAATAAATCTGTGCAAGCATCGGATCATGATTACTCACGCGGCCATTCTTTTCCATAAGAGTTTGATTGGTGAGGGCTGATGAAAGTTTCACTTTATGTTGTAGCGATTAATGTGTATAGCCCCGGAATGCGTTCTTCTATTCCTTCTGGTGCAGAAGAAGGGAATACCCATCTTTGATGGGGACCGCGTTCTTCAATAAGCTTTTCAATACGGAGATTTGTCTGCGCGATTTCTGTAATGATTTCTCCTAATGTCCAGCGACGAATTTTCGTTTTTGGTAATGATTCTTGCTGCGCTTCATCAAGTAGCATGCTGTAAGCAACATCACTTTCAATCAGTTCTTCATAGAAATAATCACCGTTTGCTTGAAACGAGGGATGATCTATTGCTAATAATTTTGTATAAACAGGATGATAATCACGAAGGATAAAAATACCACCGTCAGATAATAATTGTGAGATACATGTAAAGAGCGGCTTCAAATCTAAAAAATAATGGAGTACACCTAGCTCTAACAAAACAACATCGAATGTTTTAGAAGGAGTAATTTCTAATACATCTGAAACGATGTATTCAATGGAAACCTCAGCAGCATTTGCTAGTTCATTTGCATACTTTGCGTTGCTTTCAGAAATATCTACAACGGTTACGTCAGCGCCTAGTAGGGCGAATGCGATAGCTTTATTTCCCTTTGAACCGAGTAAATTGATAATCCGTTTTCCGTGGAGATTCTGTATGTAAGGTAAGTAGTAGGCTACTTCCTGGGCAGGATCTTGCATGAGTTTTTTTGCATATTCTTTTGGCGTACCGTGCCGATTGGTCCAGGCTTCATAGGCGGCTGCACTCCAACTTTTTTTATTTACGGTACTTAATTGTTGTTGATCCAATGAAATCACTCCCTTTTCTGAACATATAAATATTCGTAAGGAAGATTATAATTCCTTTTTTCTTTGGAGAAAAAGCAATCCCGCGTCATATCGTTTCCAATGAGTATTCAACAGTTGAAAAACGAAAATTATCAACAAGTAAAAAGTGGGCAGTATGGGTCCCATATATATTAGAAAGATATGATCCTGATTCCATTCGTTATTTTTTAACAGTGAATGCACCAGAAAATCGTGATACAGACTTTTCTTGGCGTGAATTTATTTATAGTCAGTGAATTGTTAGGAGCATATGGGGACTTTGTGAATCGCACATTGAAGTTCATTGAGAAATATTATGATGGTATCGTGCCAAAAGGAACGATAAAGAAAGGGTTAGAGGAAAAGGTAGAAGAGTTATATAGCAGTGTAGGAGATGCTATTGAGCAAGCTCATTTTAAAGTAGCGTTAGAAACAATCTTTGAAGCAGTGCGTTTTGTAAATAAATATTTTGATGAAAAGCAGCTGTGGAAACAAAGAGAAGAAGCCTCTGATTTATGTGAAGAAACAATCTATAATTGTGTGTATCTTATTGCGAATTTTATACAGAGCAAATTGAAATAGAAGTTGCAAAGTTATATGGGACACAGAAGTGAAAAGAGCACATTATGTGCTCTTTTTTAGATGTTTTGGTTGATTGAACGTGTTTTCTCTTTTCTTGCAGTAAGAAGTTGCGGCGCAAAAATTCCAAGTAATATACAAGCGATACCAAACCACTGCATCATTGATACAGCTTCATGAACAAGCGTAATAGAAGCGATAATCGCTGTTGGTAGTTCAGCTGCACCCAAGATTGTTCCTAGTCCTGTTCCTACTTTTGGTACACCAATTGAGAAGCAAATGACCGGCACAACAACGCCGAAGAACCCTAGAAAGAAAGCATATTTCCATAATCCAGCTTGCAAGGCACCATCAGTTAAGAATGTTGGTGGGAAGAATAAGCAGACAATAAGTGTAGCACTTGTTGTCATGAGAAAGCTTTTTATATAGGGCGGTACATTTGTCGCAACGCGTCCGCTTGCAAAGACATAAAAGGAAAAAGAAACAGCAGCTAGTAATCCAAAGATAATGCCTTTTGTTGAAAAATTTTGTCCAAGCCCTTCAAAGACACCGCCAGCAAATAATGTTCCCGTAAATAAAATAATAATAGATATGATTTTTTCGCGGCTTGGGAATGTTTTATTTGCGATTGCTTCAATGACTACCCCAATCCATGTGAATTGAAAGAGTAGAACAACGGCAATGGAAGCAGGTAATTCCTCCACAGAAATGGCATAGAAAATACCAGTCATACTCATTGTTGTTCCGACAGCTAATAAGGAGAATGCTTGCTTTTGGGACACTGTATGACGTGAAAAGAAAAGAACGAGCAGTAACAAGCCGATCCATCCAAATACATATTGCCCTCCTAATAGCTGATGTGAAGAAAATCCATTCATAAAGCCGAGTTTGAAAATAGTAGAAAGTACGCCGTAGCTACAGGCTCCAAATAAAACTAAGAATGAAAACTTAAATTTCTCCATAAAAATCCCCCTTTGCAAATAAAAAACGCCCGCTGTCCAACTAAGGACAACGGGCGAACGAAACAGAGTCAGATCTCTACAAAATTCCGCCACTCATCAAGGAAGATGAGTTTGGGTATGAAATTCTATTTCCTATTGTATTTCGAAGCGTAAGAAGAGTCAAATCTCCTTTACATTGCTTTTGGGAAAACGATAGAACATTTTACGCCTTGGGGCGTGTTTTGAATCCCATAAGGAAACTGATGCTTATCTAATATTTGTTTTACAATATATAAACCTAGACCACTTCCTTGTACTAAACCATGTTTTCCAGGATTTGCACGATAGAAAGGTTCAAATAAATGAGCTAATTTTTCTTCGTCAATTTGTGTGCCTGTATTTAACACTTCTAATGCATAACTATTTGGTCTCTCATATAGCTTTATGTATACATGCTGATGATCAATTGTATAGTGAACTGCATTTGAAATAATGTTAAAAATAGCTGTTTGAATAAATTTATGATCAGCTAAAATTTGTACATCTTGCTTAATATTAGATTGAATCTTTAACTGCTTCACATTTACGAAATAATCTACTTTCTTCATAACATCCTCAATAATAGTTGACAAAGGAATAATTTCTAAATGTGGTGTAAATTGAGGATTTTGTATTTTGGATAATTCTGACATTTTTTCTGTTAAAGTGTTAATATCTTGCATCATCTCGTAGGAGCGCTTTAAATATTTATCCCGATCTTTATAGGCGCCTATCCCATGAATCATTCCATCTAATTGCCCCATGACGGCTGCGATTGGTGTTTTTAATTCATGAGATAACATAGACACAAATTCTTTGCGAGATTTCTCTAATTCTTGTTCTTTTCTCAATTCACTTCTTAAATCTTTGTTTGTTTCATGTAAGTTTTTTACAGTATGTTGTGCTTGCAAAGCTATAGTCTGTAAATCATAATCTTTTTTTTGCGTACTCGTTTTTACCTGTGGTTTATCTGAAAAATCAAGGTTCATAATTTCTTTTAACGCTTCACTCATATATTGAAACGGTTTGGCAATTAATTTTGTATAAATTAAAGAACCGAGCAGTGAGATAGTTAACATTGTGATTACGATACGCGGAGCAATCTGTTTTAATGCATCTGTGAGATTGGTATCATCACTTGATTTGTTTTTTGCATTTGTTACATCAGAGGCAACATTTTTATCGGATTGCTTTTCTGGTTGTGTAAGTGATTCGTTTTTGTTTTGTTTATCAGAAGGGCTCTGCGTATGTGCATTTTCTTTTGCTTTTGCCTTTTGGTTATTTTGTAAAATATGACTGAGTGCTGTATAGAGAGTTTGAACATCTATACTAGAAGGCGGAAGCTGGGGGGAGTTTCCCGAAAATGCTTTATTTTGTTCACTTTTACTTTGTGCATTCTTTGAATTGGATGGTGCATTTTCTGTTTTTTGCACTTCTCCAGCATTTATAGAATGACCTTGCTGTTTTTTATCATAATTCGATAATAGAAAATACATAATTTGATAAAGGCAAAGTGATAAAAGGATACAAAATAACATAGTTTTAATAAAAATATTTTTGGTGATGTTCTCTTTTTTACGAGTCGATTTTGTAGCCAATGCCTTTCACCGTTTTAATATAAGGAATACCTAACTTTTTCCTTATATTTTTAATATGTGTATCTATTACTCTCACATCACCATAATGTTCGTAGCCCCATACTTTATTTAACAAATCACTTCTTGATAATACGTTCCCTCGATTTTGTAGCAACGTGTATATGATTTCAAATTCTTTTGTTGTTAGTTCAATTTGATTACCATGAACATAGGCAGCATACGCTGTCGAATTTAACATGAGTTCATGGAATTGTAGTATATTCGTATTTTCAACCTCTGTTGAAGTTGTTCTTCTTAACACAGCTTCAACCCGTTTGATGAAAACGGCATAGTGAAAAGGTTTTGTAATGTAATCATCAATTCCTAGTTCAAAACCTTTAATTTCGTTTTCTTCATTATGTAAGCCTGTTAACATAATGATTGGTACATTAGACTGTCCTCTTATAATTTTACAAATACTATATCCATTTATATCTGGTAACATAACGTCAAGGAGGACAAGATCATATGAATTCTTTTGAAAGAGAAGAATCCCCTCTGTGCCAGCACCTACAACATCAACTTTAAAATTTTGTGCGGTCAAAAATTCCCGTATTAGTTCTTGTATATCTGGATTGTCTTCAACTACTAGTATATGCGTCATAGTAACACCTCCAAAATAACGCTTTTTACTGCAATATTCAAATTCATCACTTTTAATATGCTTATATCGCTAAACATGTAAGAAGCCCCTGCCATTAAATTGTAATGAAGGTAGCAAGGGGAATGGTACGTTAGAACAAAAAAGATTCAACTCGCAAATCATAATAGTTCTATTATAGTATGTAAAGTGAAATTTATAAAATATTATAACTGTATAATTTAAATATCCACTTTTATAAATGTTAATAGCTCTTTTAAAAGATATTTCCATTATATATGTAAAGACAGGTGTTCCGCTACTGTAAATAAAGAAATAAAAGAAGCCAAGATATAAATTCTTGGCTTCTTTTATTTCTTTTTTTCTTAGGTTATATCATAATTTAGTTGTTTACAATGACAGTAGCTTTTTCATTAATGCGGTCAAATAACCAGTGTATATCTTCATTATACATACGAATACAACCAAGTGTTGTTGGTTTACCAATCGCTTGGTTATTACTTGTTCCATGAATTGCGTAAGTTGTTCCCCAAGTTCCTGCCATATTTAAACCGAGCCAACGGTCACCAAGTGGATTACGTGGATCTCCTCCTTTAATATGTTTAGCATAATAAGGGCGGTTTTTAATTTTATTTACAATGACAAATGTTCCCGTTGGTGTTGGAGTCGATGCTTTTCCAGTAGCGACAGTAAAGTTTCTTATGAATGCTCCGTCTTGGTAAAAAGCCATTTCATGTGTGCTTGTGTTAACAATCAGTTGTTGATTTGGTAAAGTAGCCTCAGCCGCAGCGGGTTTATATGGAAATGCCCATAATCCCATTGATAACATAATAAGTAATATTTTTTTCATTATATTCTCCTCGTGCTAGTTTGACGGTTTAAAAAATAAAGGGTGCAAACAATTAATTAATTTATCTCAATTGGTGAGAGCTATATATACATCAATTAAAAAACGACATAAACCCCCTCTTTTTAGGTGGGAAAGAGCATCTGGCCATGCATAGAAGCGGTCAGGGCCCTTTTCTGCCACATGCGAAGTAAAAACAGAAAGAGCAAACGAGTGTAGGTTACTTTTTCCTCTGCATAGCAGGAGTTTAGATGTCGAAAAATTAAAATGGATTTATATAATAATCAGTGGGAGATGAAAAAATCCCGCTGATTAAATTTTCACCTTATGAAACTTTTACTTTATAAAACGATTACATGCAATAGATTTGGAATCTACGTAATGTCTGATGTATATTTTCGTTTAAGCTCTCAAAAAAAGTAGTAATTTTAGCGTTATTGTTCCTGTTATTTTTATCAATGAGTAATCTTTCATTTAGCAAAAGTTCCCCATTTGTTCCAAAGCTTTGTATTTGCACAATCATCTCATTTTCATTTTCAGAAATGATAGGTAGAAGATAGTGAAATGCTTGAGTTGGAATGATATAGCTTTTACCGATCATACTTTCCTGGTTAGAGTTAATCCACTTTTTTGTGACGATCTTTATGTTTTTTTGTGTAACGATAAAGGATAATGTTGTTGATTTCGTTAAACTTACATCAAATTCATTTGCTTCACATATATGTAAGTTGAAAATTGTTTCATCCTGATGAGATTCAATGTTTGTATTAATAAAATTGTGCATGTTATACGCTTCCATTTTTATTCTCCCTTTGTGCATTTTGGAAAAACAATCTATTCCGCTAATTGCGGGCTAATAATTAGTGGGGGATGAAGACTCCCACTGATTAAATTTTCACTTTATATTTATTCAATTTAATATAAAGGAAATTCACTTGTTATACTTTTCAACAAATTCCGATATAATCTTACACCATGTATATGAAGCTAATATGAAGTTAATATGAGTTTAATGTGGTTTTTTATAAAGAACATTTTTTGGAAATAGGAAGAATTTTTATTCATTTGAGAAACAGATGAAAGCGTATGGTGATAGATTGTATGAAGGAATTAGAGTTGTCTATTTTTTTGTTCTCATTTTTCACAGTGGTTTTTTATTTAGAACACTATAAATTTTTATGTTTCATGAATCCAATGTTTGGGTTTGGATGCTAAATTTATATAGATGAATAAAAAAAGTGTTAATTTAAGTAGCTACCTTACAAAAATGTAATATAAATGTAAGTTATTGTGATAGTTATTTCGACAATTTTTTTATACAATAATAGTAACAGTTCGTACGTGATTGATGCTGTCAAGAGAAGAGGAAAGGAGAGATGACATGGAATGGATTCATGAGTTATTTCAACAATATGGCTATTATGTTGTCCTTATCGGATTGCTGTTAGAATATATTGCTCTTCCGTTTCCAGGAGAGCCAACATTAGCTTATGCGGGGTATTTAGCACAGATAGGAGAATTACATTTACCATTCTTAATTATCCTATCATTCATTGGGACAAGTGTTGGAATGACAATTCAATACTTTGTAGGAAATAAGCTTGGTATGCCCTTTGTGCAAAAATATGGAAAATATGTGTTTTTGAAACAAAGAAAAATTGATTTAACGAGAATGTGGTTTGATAAGTATGGATATTTTCTTATCTTTATCGCCTTCTTTATCCCTGGCGTACGTCATTTCACTGGATATTTTGCAGGGATTATTAATTTACCGTTTCGTCGCTTTGCGATAACGATTTATGCAGGTGCATTGTTCTGGGTATCGTTCTTCTTAATCGGTGGCTACTGGTTAGGTGGAAACTTGGATAATATCTTTTGGGCACTGGAGCAGAACATCGGAAAAATCATCTTTGGAGTGATTGCTATTGTAGCAATTACGCTAGGCGTTCGTTTCCGGAAACAATTAAAACAGGTATTTGTACAAAATGCAAATTAATATGGAATCCATTCTATGTCAAAAATCAGAAGAGGCAGTGCTATGAGCACTGCCTTTTATTTTTTGCTCAAATACTTTATTGTATTTTCCAACTTGCTTTTATTTTACCTACGATTTTGTAACCAGTGACTATAATATAATACGTTCCTGTTTTTGTTGCGGAAAGCTGGATAGAACATTTTAATAAAAATGTATTATTTAATTGTCAATTATTAATGTCAAAATGACAATTATAATTGACAATTGAGAGGATATTATTTACAATTTTAACTAAATAAACGAAAAAGAGGTTGGGTATGAAGCTTCAAAATCGAGTGAGAGAATTTCGAGCAAAGCATCGAATGTCACAAGGTGATTTAGGGAAGGCGATTGATTCATCAAGGCAAACAATTAGCTTAATTGAGCGTGGGGATTATGCGCCGTCGATTGTGTTGTCGCTAAAAATTGCACATATTTTCGGGGTGCCTGTAGAGGAGATATTTATGTTAGTGGAGGGGGAAGAGGAAGATGGAAAATAGGCTAAAACATATGATGATGTCTATTGCTAAATTATTGGGATCTATGTTAATTGGTCTAATCATCGGATATGTATTCGCTCATTATGTTGGTGTTGGTTCAGAAGGAGATGATTCCTATACCAAAGTAATTGTGCTGTTTATATGCTGCGCAGTTGCTCTAGTTTGGTTTGGGAAAAACATGTGGACATTAACAAAGTTACGTGATGAAGAGGAAAATGAACAGGGACGTAGACTAGGGTCTATGCTCATTTATTTACGTGTAAGTGAAGTGATTGTATGGTCTTGGGCAATTTGTGCTGCAATTATGTATTATCGATCATTTGTAGCAGGGACACCTTCTTTATTTGAAATTGTAAACTTTGTTGTGTCAATTGTATGCTTGATTCTTGTAATATGGATTGGTTTTATTATGAAGAACCGCTATAACGAGTTGTATCCAGAACAGCGCGTTACATATTCACAATCTATGGAGATGTGGGCGAGAAATGCAGATGAAGGACAAAAGCATATCGTTCATGAAGCGGGTTACAAGGCATATCAGTTTACAAATATTGTGCTTGCATGGGCATGGATCTTGTCAATCGGTTATACAATTGTAAGTGAAGCAGATTTCTTCTTAATTGGTATGATTTCATTTGTTTGGGTCTTGCATATCGGAAAATACATGTATGAAATGCATAAAAAAATGATTTATTAACACACGATAAGCGAGGGGAGAAAAGCGGTGGGTATTTTGAGAAGGCCAGCTTTTTCTATAGTAATTGCTTTTGTTTGTTCAGTTATATATGGGTGGATTAGGCCAGGAAAAATGCAAGCGGTTATGGAATTGTGGGGACTACTGGTTATTTTAGTACTGGTGTTTGCTATTCATGAATTAGGGCATGTGGTATTTGGTTTGTTAAATGGCTTACAATTTAAATTCATGACAGCAGGACCGATTACCATCCAAAAAGAAGAGGGAAAGATACGAATAAGAGAAAATAAAATGTGGGGATATTTTGGAGGTATTGCCATGTTATTACCGCCTTCATTTTATACACTAAACCTTTCGAAAAAGTGGGCATGGATGACTTTAGGTGGGCCGATAACAAGTTTGGCTTGCGGCTTGTTGTCGGGTTATATATACATGGTGAGCTATTACCAATCTCTTTTGTATTTTTCTATATTACATTTTGTAATCTTTTTGGCTACGGCAATTCCAATGAAGGGAATCATGCCTAGTGATGGGTATCAATTTTTGATTTTAGTTAAAGGTGATGAGAAGGCTCACCAGCATTTACATAGCATTCAAGTATCCAGCGAGCTATTGAGTTCAAAAAGACCGAAAGATTGGGATAATGAGATAGTAGAAATAAGTAAAGAAAACATAAAGAGTAATGAAGATGTAAGAGAAACCATGAGTGATCTTATGCTCGTGTTTTATTCCAAATGTGATAGAGAAGGAATGGAAAAAGGCATAGCTTACTTAGAACGAGTTTTACAAACCCCTGTTACGAAAGCAAATAAATATTTTGTTGGTAGTTTTCATAGTTGGTACATGTTATATAAGGTGCTATATGATATGGATGATGTGTCTTTACATGAGATGAAGCAGCATGCCCAAGCTATCACAAAATTGGATTTGCATGGGTATTACCGTACACATGCAATCTTAAAATATTTAGAGAAGGATACGGAGTCCTTTCATACATATATGAAAAAAGCAGAAAAAGAGTTAAAGAATGCTGAAAAGAGTGGAATCGGCTGCTTACAATTAGAACGAGAATGGCTTCAGCTTTTACAAGAGAAACTAGTAAGCTAGTAATGGGAAAGAGGATATCTTACGTTAAGTGAGATATCCTCTTTTCTATATAAGCACAAATTGAAAAATCGACATAAAACCTTCCTTTTTAGGTGGGAGAGAGAATCCGGCCATGCATAGAAGCGGTCAGATCCTTTTCCTGCCCCATGCTAAGCGAAAACAAAGGGAGAAAATGAGTGTAGATCTCATTTTGCTCTTCATAGTCGTGACCTATATGTTGGAAAATCAAAATGGATATATATAATCTTATTTAGCTTCACGAATGATAGAGAAAGAGTAGAATGAAAACACTTCCTAGTAGGAAGAAGAGAAAATTTTGGAGGCAGTACATATGGAAATTTTAATGCTTATCTTACTACTTTTGCTTATTTACGTTTTTTGTAAAGTGACGTATGTAGCATTGAAGTTGTTAGCGATTGTATTAATTATCTTATTTATTGTTCAATTTGGAGAGAAGCTGCTCGGATTATAGTTTTATACAGTGAATGGTGAGAAAGAAGCTATAAAAATGCAGCTTCTTTTTATTTGTTTATAAATTGTTTATTTTTACCTCCTATTCTAAAGGCAAGGAGGCGATAAGGATGAAAACAGCGGTGTTAGAAGTAAAAGATGTAACGAAAAGGGTGAAGGGGAGAAGCTTGTTAAATCATATGTCCTTTTCTGTTTATAAAAATGAAATTTGCGGTTTTGTTGGGCCAAATGGTTCTGGGAAAACGACATTAATTCGGACGATTATGGGACTTATTAAACCAGATAAAGGAGAAGTTTTAATTAACGGTGTGAGTGTGCAAAAAAATCGTGAAGAGGCACTTCAGTATGTTGGAGCGATTGTGGAGGCGCCGATATTCTTTCCTTACATGCCTGGACGGAAAAATTTGCGAAACTTAGGAAGAATTACGATGAACTGCGGGGGAGAGAATTTAGAGAAAAAAGTTGAGCAAGTGTTAAAAATCGTTGGATTAGAAAATCGTGCGGATGATAAGGTGGGCACGTATTCATTAGGAATGAAACAACGATTAGGAATTGCGCAGGCGCTTCTTGGGGATCCAAATTTTATTATTTTAGATGAGCCTTCAAACGGATTAGATCCAGTAGGGATTAAACAGCTTCGAAAAATCGTACTCGATTTACAGCGTAATAAAGGCATTACTTTCTTCATCTCAAGTCATTTAATTCGTGAATTAGAGCTGATGTGTGATTCATGGGTGATGATTCGGGAAGGGGCACTCATTTGGCGCGGAACGACAGAGGAACTAAAAGGGGATAGTAAGGAGCTAGAAGATATCTTTGTGGAGATGATGAGCTCATGATGATGTTAGTGCGCTCTGAATGGGAGCGACTTTGGGAGAAGAAGGTGACTTGGATTTGTTTTGCGATGATACCGATTATGTTGTTTGCTTCAGCAAAGTATTATGTGAGGCATAATCAAGTTGTCGCAAAAGCAGCTGTAGATTATACGTATGCCAATACATTCCCCGTTATGGGTTTAGCGGAAATGCTCATTAGTGCATGCAATCTTATTGTACTTGTTACGATGGCTCTTATGATTTCTCATGAATATCATAGCGGGCAAATGCGGATGGTATTGCAGCGGGCCTATACGTATCGGCAAATTTTATTTGGGAAAATGATTACGATGCTCATGATGATGGCTTTGTTTTTCCTCGTGTATTTCATCTGCAGCTATGTAATTGGTTATTTATGTTTTGATTTTAATCCAAATATTTTCCTCTTTTATTATGAACAGCCAACAGAGAGCGGGATGGAAGTCTTTTTCTATACGCTGAAATATTACGGGATGGCCTATGTCATGATAGCTTGTGTAATTAGCATCTTTATGATGCTTACAGCACTTAGTAAATCAACAACAAGTGCAATTGCATTTGGTATCGGGTTTATTATACTTTCTTTTGGAATTCCAGAAGTTATGCAGAGATTTGTACCTGATAGTCAGGTAGTATTCGTACGTTATTCATCGGTCGTAAATTTACAGTATCAGGGGATTGCATTATCACTTATAGGAAAAGGGAATTTTATTTACCTTTTTTTAGGGGTATTAAGTATTTATATCGCTATTTCTAATTTTATTACGTTTTATGTGTTAGGAAAGAAAGATCATTTTGTGTGAGGTGATTGAAATGAAACAGTTAATAATAAGTGAGTTTGAAAGGATTTTTTCACGGAAAAAAACAAAGGTAATGTTTCTTGTTTTTACATTGTTTCTTATAGGAGACGCCGTTTTCCTTGATTACGGGAAATTAGCAATTTATAGCCGTGAAGGAGCGGCGGCACCTTTAAGTCAGTTGAATTTTCAAGTGGTGTTAGCGAAAGAAATATATTTCATTTTAGCATTATTAGTTTTCCCGATTTTATTTATTGATAGTTTTAATGGTGAGCGGTCATCGGGAGCATATCGTCTTGTTTGTATAAGACCAATTGAGAGAGCTAAGCTGCTTGTAGCAAAATGGCTAACTCAGTTTATCCTGGCAATTGCATTTTTGTTTCTTACGTTTATCTTCGGGTATATATATGGCAAGTTATACATTCCTACAGCTGAATATACAACGTTTTTACATCAAGATATCAAATATAATGCAGCGGAAGCTTTTTTATATACTTTGAAATTTTACGGGGTTTTCGTACTTATTACAGCAGCAATTTTATTATTAGCGAGTTTCGTAAGCTTATGGATGCCAAACGTGGTGCTATCTTTCTTTGGGACAATTGGCCTGTTTTTTGGAGCACTATATATTCATAACAGTTTTTCATATTTCTTATCAGCAGGTCAAGAAGCAATCCGTATATTAAGTAATGGAGATTCCATATTCTACCTTATGAATGGTACAATTTTAGTAGTTTGTATGTTACTCAGTTTTATAACGTGGCGAACAAAAGATTTGTATGAATGAAGGGGAGAATGACCATGGCAGAGACGATTTTAGTTGTTGATGATGAAGAAGATATTTTAACGTTTATTACAGATAGTCTAGCTATGGAAGGGTATTGCGTGCGAACGGCTTTAGATGGGAAAGAAGCACTGCGCCAACTAGATGACAATGTGAGTTTAGTTTTGCTTGATGTAATGCTTCCAGATATGAATGGATTTGAAGTATGCGAAAAAATTAGGGAGAGACAAACTTGTCCCATTCTATTTATAAGCGCCGATAGCAGGGAGCAATCACGCATTGAAGGGTTGATGATTGGCGGAGATGATTATATTAATAAGCCGTTTAGCTTAAAGGAATTAAAGGCAAGGATTATTGCAAACTTGCGTCGTGCCACTGATTTAAGCGAGGAAAAGCGAGTTCTTCGTTATGGCAACATCGTAATTGATTTACAGAGTTATGAGGTAACAGCAGGAAATCAAATGATTCATTTTACAAAGAAGGAATTTGAAGTTGTAAAAATGCTCGCGCTACATTCCGGTCAAGTGTTAACGAAAGAACAGCTCTTTGAGAGGATTTGGGGTTACGATAGCGAAAGCGATGTATCTACTGTTGTTGAACATATGAAGAAAATTCGGACAAAGCTTAGTATGTATGACCGGGAGCATACGTATATCCAAACTGTGTGGGGAATTGGGTATAAGTGGAGCGTACAGGCGTGATGGAGAAACTACGGATTAAACAACAATTAGTTGTTGGTTTCTTAATTATTTTGATTGGAAGCCTAATATTGACTATTTTAACGGCAATCGGTGGTTGGTATTGGTTACAAAGTGATGGGAAAGAGAAAGTGTTTCCTGCAAATTACTATCAGAATCAAATCCCTGCCATTGAAGAATATATTAAGAAAAAAGAAGAAGTTTTATTAAATATGGGCGAAAAAGAAGAGTTTGAAAAAGTTATTCCTATGAAGGGTATTCAATATCAGGTTGTAGATAAGCAAGGAGAAATCCGTTATGGTACATATACAAAAGAGGTTATAACGAAGCAGAATCCACTTGTGAATGTTATTAATACAAATATTTATGCAAAAAATGATAATAGTGAGATTACAACCTATATTCCGCTAGTCGATAAAGATGGAAATTTACAAGGAGCAGTCGGCTTGCATTATCGTTTGGCTGTTTCAACCAATTCTCTTATTGATTATCTTCCGATTCTTCTATTTTTTAGTACTCCTTTTATTTATATTACAATTTTAGCGTATATGATTTCGAATCGAATGGGGAAAAGAATCGGAAAACCACTTGCTGAACTTTCAGAAGCCTCTAAGCGAATTCAAGCACATGACCTTGACTTTAGCTTAGAATACAAAGCAAATAACGAAATCGGTGAATTAGTTCATTCATTTGAAAATATGCGCGCTGCATTAGCTAATAGCTTATCACGCCAATGGGAACTAGAAGAAGAACGGAGAGAATACGTCAGAGCAATTTCTCACGATTTGAAAACACCACTAACAATTGTCCAAGGACATACAGAAGGACTGCAGAGCGGTCTATGGAAAAATGAAGAGTTGTTGCAGCGTTATTTGCAGACAATTGAACGGAATACAAATCGAATGGCGAAGCTGCTACAAGAATTCAATATGGTGAATGAGCTCGAGAGTTTTTCGTTTCAGTTATTTTTAAGCGAAGTAAACTTGGAGAGCTTTTTTCGTAAGAAGATAGAAGAGTATGAGTATGTTGTCAAAAAGAAAGGGATAGAATGGAAGGTTATGCTTGAAACGGATGATGATAGACAGACATTCGTATTTGATCAAGAGAGAATCAGTCAAGTAATGGACAACATCGTTATGAATGGTGTTCGTTTTACACCAAGGGCAGGTAAGATGTTAGTAAAGGTATGTATACAGCACGATGCATTGCAGTTTCATGTGTACGATTCAGGAAGCGGCTTTCAATCTGGAGATATGCAAAAGGTATTTCAGCGCTTTTATCAGGAAGATACATCTCGCTCAAGTAGTAAAGAACATTCAGGCCTTGGATTATATATTGCGAAGACAATTGTGGAGAAGCATGGCGGAAAAATATTTGCGGAAAATAGTTCAATGTGCGGCGGGGCGCATGTGTGGCTTCAGATTCCGAGTGTGTAATGAGATGGCGGATTTTGTAGCGCCGATATATTGAAAAATGAGGCTGGAAGATGTATCTTCCAGCCTCGTTTTTATTAAGAGTTACTTTCAATGTGGTGACCGTTTTCCTCTCTAGGATCTTGTAATAGGTTAAATACATCTGCTAAGCAAAATGCGATAAACCAAGTCCAAAGACCATGGAAGACAGCTGAGCTTAATTGAAGTGGTAATGTATAGTTTGTCATTGAGTAGGAAATACATCCTCCAACGATTCCGATCATTGTTAATAGCATTGTTTTTTGAGCGTTTTCTTCTGGGTTAAAGAGGAAGTAAATGTATCCGCCTAATATTGAAGCGCTTACAATAGATTCGATTCCATTAAAAATAATGTGTTCTCCAAGCTGATTGTTTGTCCAGAAGCAAATTGCGCCGCCGATAATCGCAAACAAAGCAGCTATAGTGTACCGTATATATTGATTCATATGTTCATCTCCTTATGTAATAAGATGATTTGGAAGTCAAAAAGATAGGTATAGTATATAGAAGTGAATGTTAGTTGTACGTATTTTTTCTATAAAAGAGTTGTGAAGAATAACTAAGATGATCGGCCTTTTTAAAACGTTTCTTGTAAGATGTGATAATACTAGTTATTACGTAAACTTGTGCTTGAAATATACCCGACTTCTCGTTTCTTTTTGCTTATAAAAGTAAGAGAAACTCCCAAGTCTATACATTTTTTTGTAAGTCTTATTGTATTATAACATATTTCAAGGAGTAATAATAGAATTATCTGATTTTGTAATAAGTGTAAAAAATAAAAAGCGCAAGGAATCAGGATTCCTTGCGCTTTCTTATATACGTTTGAAACGTCCAACGATTTCAACGGTTTCTGTAATATTCATAAACGCATGATTGTCTACATGACGAATGATACGCTTTATTTCTCCTAATTCGTAACGAGTTACGACAGTGTAAATCATTTTTTTCTTATGGTTGGTATAGCCGCCGACAGCGTCTACCATTGTTACACCACGTATGCCGTAATGCAGTAGTGCGCTTTTAATTTCCTCGCCTTTTTCTGTAATTGTCATTATCGTTAATTTAATGTGTTTTGTATGTACAGCATCAATTACTTTGCTGACAACGAAACGGCTAATTAATGTGTACAGTGTAATATCCCATCCGAAAATAAAGCCAGCGACAACAAGTAAGATTAAGTTGAAGACAAAAATAATAGCACCAATCGAAATGTCTTTATATTTCGCTACAATCAATCCAACAACATCAAAACCACCTGTTGAAGAAGCAAATCGGAATATAATTCCTGAGGCTGCACCACAAATGACGCCACCGAATACAGATGAAAGTAAAATGTCACTTGAAACTTGATGTACCGGGATAATGTTCATGGCTACAGATGATACTGCCACGAAGTACGCTGTTAAAAAGGTTGTCTTCTTCCCTAAGTAAAAATGACTTAGAATAAGAAGCGGGATGTTTAATAAAAAGATAAGTGCACCGATATTATAGTGCATTAAATAACCGATAATCATCCCTACACCAGCGAAACCACCGCTAATCATATTATGCGGAATAAAAAACATATTCATTGAAATAGCATACAAAATGGAAGCTACAAAAATAACAATCAACTGTATTATAAATTCTAAATGAAATGTTCTAGCTGCTGGGAAGGATAAAAAGGCGGTGTCGGGAACGTAATCGGCGTCTCCTAATTGACCCATAGTATGTTTCATCTCCATATTTATTTTTGATTACAAGAAGAGAATAATGCTTTTTTCAAAAGCTGGCAACAGTTTTATTATAATAAGAAAATTTTGTAAATTCCTAAAAAATTAAGCCTATTCAGTTATGTGTGTGAATATACTAAAGAAAGCGAATACACCGATTTTCTTTATTGTTTTTTTGAGAAAATATGCAAAATCCTTTTTTGAAAATAAAAGGAAATAGAGAATGTTTGTTGAATGTGCTAAAATGACTTTATTAAGGATGTGAAGCGATGGAATTTTTATTGCAAGATGCAATTCTATATATATCTGTTGTAACGACAGCGCTTTGTTTATTAGAAGTCTTTTTTCTCACTAGTGTTTCTCGCTTTGTAAGGCAGCAAGCATCATGTGGTAGACAAAAAGCTTTCACGCTTGTTGATACATGCGAAGAGAGTCTTGGTAATATCCCGCTCTTTTCTATTTTCTATAAATATGGAATGGCTCGTTCAGTTCGCAGGCAAGAATCGAGCGGTGAGAGTGACGAGGTGGGTCCATATATACCAATGTTTCGCTAACTAATTACGAAACATTGGAGGAATGAACATGTTAAAATCATACCGAGCTGTGCTCGTTAGTTTATCATTATTACTTGTTTTTGTTTTATCTGGTTGTAGCAATGCGGGAACAATTGATGCAAATAGTACTGGTGTTTGGAATCACTATTTTGTGTATCCAATTTCATGTATGCTTCAATTCGTTGCTCATCATATACCTGGAGGAAGCTTCGGGATTGCAATCATTATCATTACGCTCGTTGTTCGTTCAGCAATGATTCCATTGGCTGTTGCGCAATATCGCGGTCAAATGAAAATGAAAAAAATGCAACCTGAACTCCAGAAGCTAAAGAAAAAATATGGTGATGTGAGTAAAGATATTGAAAAACAAAAACAGTATCAAAAAGAAATGTCAGAACTAATGAAATCAGGCGGTTGGAATCCACTTGCTGGGTGCTGGCCAATCTTTATACAAATGCCGATTTTCTCAGCATTGTATTACGCGATTAGCCGAACTGAAGAGATTCGTACATCTTCATTTTTATGGGTGAACTTAGGACATGCAGATCCATATCATATATTACCGGTTCTTGCAGCGTTAACAACATTTATTCAAATGAAGGTTATACAGTCAAATATGACATCTGGGGAGCAAGTTCAAATGCTGAAAGTGCAGCAGATCATGATGCCAGCAATGATTTTATTTATGGGATTTGCGGCACCATCAGGACTTGTTCTGTACTGGATTACAGGTAACATATTTACAATGACGCAAACAATCGTGCTTAGAAAAGTAATGGACCGTGAACAAGGACAATTACAAAATGCATAGAAAAACGCCGCTCATTTGAGCGGCGTTTTATTGATTTGTTGAAATTCTTTTCATTGTTAGTATGTAGGTGAAGACACTGAATGCAATTGCAAATCCAATGAATACTTCCGTGTATTGGAATTTTCCTAACGTATAAAAGGATGCGGCAGGAACAATAAAGACAGCTAAAATGCTATAACCGGGATACTTATGTCGAAATATGATGGCAAAGATGAAAGATAGGATTGTTGCTGTAATACAGATAACTGGAATCATATCAATGCCTCCTTTATATGTATATTGTACCATTTTAAGGTAATCTGAAAAATAGTAGTTCTCCTGTTATAATATAAGAGGAAATATTTTTGTATGTTATATAAAAAATAATATTGATTTTTTGGAAAAATTCAATATAATGAAAAATAACTACAAAATTCGACATCAAGAAGTGATGATGAGGACATGATCAATTTTTTACGATTCTCAGAGAGGGAAGCCTTTGGCTGTGAGCTTCCTAATACGAAAAAATGGATTACCACCTCTGAACTGCAGCAGTGAATGAATATCTAGTAATTGCTTGCCGGCAAAAACCGTTATCTAGACTTGAGAAATTGGTGAAGTGTGTTACTTTGCTGATGAAACAAGGGTGGAACCACGAATACAACACTCGTCCCTTTTTTAGGGAGGAGTGTTTTTTTATTTTATTTTTGTATCACACTAGAATTGGAAGGAGGATATATAGCATGCATCATGATGAGAAAAACAAAATTGGTTTAACAGTAGCACTATCCATCGTTGTAGGGACTATTATTGGATCTGGTGTATTTATGAAACCAGGGAGCGTATTAGATTATGCAGGAAGCTCTAATATGGCCATTCTCGCTTGGGTAGTAGGGGGATTATTAACATTAGCTAGCGGTTTAACTGTAGCTGAAATTGGAGCGCAAATTCCGAAGAATGGTGGATTGTATACGTATTTAGAGGAGATTTATGGGGGTTTTTGGGGGTATTTATCTGGGTGGATGCAAACAATTGTATATGGCCCAGCTATTATTGGAACATTAGGTTTGTATTTTAGCTCTTTAATGATTAACTTTTTCTATTTAGATAAAGTATGGAGTTTACCAATCGCAATTGGAACAGTTGTATTCCTTGGTGTTGTAAATAGCATGGGAACGAAATATGGGGGCATTGTCCAAACGATTACAACAGTTGGGAAGATGATTCCAATCATATTAATTGTTGTGTTAGGTTTTTGGAAAGGGAATAGTGATATTTTTAATGTAGTTGTACCATTATCAGAAAATCAAAGCATTGGGATGGCAATTTTAGCGACTTTATTTGCTTATGATGGTTGGATTTTACTCGCTTCTATCGGCGGTGAAATGAAGAACCCAACAAAGTTATTACCAAAGGCGATGACAGTAGGAATTCTAATTGTAACAGCTGCTTATGTATTAATTAACCTAGCGCTACTAAAAGTATTACCAGCGGCGAAGATTGTAAATCTTGGAGAAAATGCGACAGCGACAGCAGCTGGGATGTTACTTGGGGAACATGGCGGGAAAATCATTAGTATCGGTATTATTATTTCTATTTTTGGATGTTTAAACGGAAAGATTTTAACATTCCCGCGTATTCCAATGTCGATGGCGGAACGTGGACAACTTCCGTTTTCTAAGTTTATTGCAAAAGCACATGAGAAATTTAAAACACCTGCAAATGCAATTACTTTTGAAATTATATTAGGGATTATTTTAATGATTATTAGTGATCCAAATAAGCTATCTGAGATTTCCGTATTTATCATTTATATTTTCTATGTGATGACATTTATCGGTGTCTTTATTTTACGAAAACGTAATGAAGGGAAAGAGCGTGCGTACAGCGTGCCATTATTCCCAGTTGTACCAATTTTAGCGATTCTAGGATCACTATTCGTACTTGGAAGTGCGATTATTAATGATCCGCTAAGTTGTTTCTTATCAATTGGAATCGTATTTACAGGCCTTCCTGTTTATTGGTATTTAAATAAGAAAAAAGAAACGCAGTCTTAAGGAATTAAAAAGCGGGCGCATCATGCGCCTGGCTCCACAGTAGGCGGAGCTGTGATTGAACAATCATCTATCATATATAATGCTTGGGTAGGTGGGGGTTTTGTTATTTTGGCATTACTTTGTACAATCTTCTCGATTACGAGAGGACAATCTACTCAGTCAGTAAAGAAAGAATCTATCGTTTGATAGGTTCTTTTTTTGTGAGTTAAAAGTTGAAGGGATTACCAGTTTGATATTGAAGGGTATTATATAAATCTATTTTCATTTTTTAACATATAAGTCGCTGCTATGCAGAATAAAACATGACCTGCACTCGTATTCTCCCTTTGTTTTTCCCCTTGCATGTAGTAGGAAAAGACCCTGACCGCTTCTATGCATGGCCAGATGCTCTCGGCCACCTAAAAAGAAAGGGATTTTTATGTCGTTTTTTCAATTTGTATGTATATAGGGAAAGGTTGGTGTATTGTTATGGTTATAAGTTTTATAAGTTCGATGCTTGGTTTTTTGGCAGTAATCTTACCCTTTTTTTTTATTATTTTTGGATTAAGATGGGTTCGTTTTATCTATTTGAATTCTGAGAAACAAGTTAAGCAAAATGAAAAAATCATTGAGCTGTTAAATGAGATAAAGAAACAAAATATGTCCTGAAGGTTCTGTATTCACAAATAGCAATCATCCAAAAAACGAATTACATAAGGTTGAATTAACAAAAGCATAAGAAAAGAGAAAGCACTCAAATATTTGAGTGCTTTCTCTTTTCTTATAAACAAATAAAGTTGTATTTTTAATACCTCAATTTCATTAAAATGCTCCGAATTTCCTCATCATTCATAAAGAGATCATGATGCTTCTCTGTAATTTTTGCAAGTGCCACATCATGATAGAAGAACTCTGTAAAGAATTTTACGAATGGCTGAGACATAGTTTTCATTGCCTGCCAAGATTCTTGCTCTACCCCGGCAAATAAAATTTCATGATCATCAACGATAAGCAGTATGTAACGTTCTAATGCGTTAGGTTCGTCAGTTGGAATAAGGAAGTGAACGTTTGATAGTTTTGTTTCCACATTTCCAACTACAAGCGCCTCAATATCGATGCCTTGCTCTGCCTTTTTTTCTAGTAAGGGAAGATACTCTAAAAATGTATCATTCCAAGCGGAAATGCGGATAGATTGTGTAGCGTCTTCTACCATTTTCCTGCTTTGTACTTGAATAGAAGCCTGCATTTTTAAACTCCAAACACGATCATCTGTGAAGGATTTTTTGGAGATATTGGTTTGAAGTTCTTTAATATGAGATTGAAATTCTGTCGTTAATTTTTGAATCGCTAGGTCTAATGGTAAAGCGGTATATAGCTTTTTCTTTTCTGATACGGAATCCATGACCATTCCTTTATCGATGAGGCGTGCCAATACCTCATATATTTTTGCCTTTGGGACTCCTGAGTGTTTTACAATTGTTGTTGCATCTAAGGGCTCATTGCTTGAGACTAGGACTTCATACGCCTGGCTTTCATATTGTGAGAAACCGAATTTTTGTAACATAACTCCTCCCGAACAAATTAGATTCTATCTTAAGAATAAAGAACTATTCGTATTTATACAAGTGTTGCTAGGGTAAACTTCTTTTTATACAGAAATTAAGAGATGCGGTGAAATATATATAAATAAATTTTTAAATTATATAGGATTGAGGTTTTAATTTTATCCATTATACTTAATATAGTGATTAATGCAATTTAATTTCATTAAGAAGGGGATGCTTGAGGAGAGATGCTAAGAAGTTTACGTTTGAAAATTGCAGTAGTGTTTTCGGTGCTTATTACGATGATTTTTGCAATACTCGGTACAGTTGTATATCAAGTGCAGAAAGAGAGAGAAACACGTACCCTTAATCAATATTCTCAAAACACGATGGAACTTGTGACAGAACAACTCACGGCATTTATACGAGGAATTGAAGAAGATATAGGACATTATGGGAGCAGTGATTTGATTCAAGGGACGTTACAGGATGGGGTTACGCCAGAAAAAGAGAACGTTATATTAAAAGAATTTTTACAGTTTAAAAAGAATCATCCTGATATTTTAGATTTATATATTGGGACGAAAGATAAGAAAACATTGAGTGCAAATATTGCTGAGGGAGGAAAAGTACCAGAAGGATATGATCCGACTTCTAGGCCTTGGTATAAAGAGGCTGAAGCAGATACAAAGTCTATTCATTGGGGACAACCGCAATATGAAATTGCAACAGGAAAGTTAAGCGTTGGGGTTTCAAAGGCCATTGTTGCTGGAGATGGTTCTGTATTAGGGGTTGTAGCAATGGATGTATCGCTAGGAACAATTCAGAAGCTACTACATAATATTCAATATAGTTACAACGGAGAAATGTTTATTGTAAATGATAAAAACATTGCAATTGCATATCCGGAAAAAGTGGGGAAAGATGTTTCAAAAGAACCGCTTATACAGAGCATAAAGAAAGATACAACGAAATTTGCTGTGTCTACATTAAAAGGTAAAGATGTAGTCGTTTATAGTCAACCATTTGATAGGATGAAGTGGAAGATAGGGATTGTATACCCAAAAGAAGCGATTGATAGTGTGCTAATAGAGACACGTAATGCAGTAATTGGAATGGCTTGTGCAAGTCTATTGATTGCAATAGTCGTATCATATTTTTTCTCAAGAAGATTGGCAAGACCGTTACAATTATTGACGGAACATGTCCAAAAGGTAGCAAAGGGCGATTTAACGTTGCAAATGAAAGTGACGAGTAAAGATGAGGTTGGTACGCTCACGACTCATTTTAATCACATGATTGACCAAATGAATGAAATGGTCGGCAGGATTAAGCATAATGTGACAACGGTTCAGCAATCTACTCATAATCTACATTATTTAACCAATGAAACTGTTGCTGCTAGTAAGGAAGTTTCGGGAGCAATGGAAGATGTAACAGGCGGAGCATCAACGCTTGCAAATAGTGTGGAAGAAGTTTCAGTACAGCTTGAAAATATGACTCATTCGGTGGGGCAGATGAATGAATCGGTTGGAGCAATTAAAGAGGTAACAAGTAAGGCAGAAGAAGCATCAAAGCAAGGGCTAAATACGATGCAGCATTTAGTTCGTACAAGAGGAGAATCATCTTCCATTGTGACGAATACAGAGGAAGCATCGAGCAAGCTAGAACATCGGGTCCAATCTATTCAAAGTGTTGTAGCGCTTATTAAAGGTATTTCGGATCAAACAAATTTACTTGCTTTAAATGCATCTATTGAAGCAGCGCGTGCAGGAGAACAAGGAAAAGGATTTGCAGTTGTTGCAGAAGAGGTACGGAAATTAGCAGAGCAATCAAAAGAAGCAACAGAAGAAATTACTACTATGACTGGAGAGGTGCAATCAGAAGTCTCGCGCGTTTTAGAGGTTGTAAGTAAATTGAAGGGCATTACTGATGTGCAGGATCAGGTTACGACAGAAGCAGAAACAGAATTCCGTACGATTATGTCAGTAGTAAATACAATTATTACTTCCGTTGAAAAGATTGTAGTAGAAGTAAGTAATATAGGGCATGAGCAAGAAGAGATTACAGGAATTATGCAAACAATCGCAGGAACGAGTCAAGAGAGTGTGGCAGTTTCTGAAGAGGTAAATGCAGCAACTGAATCGCAGGTTGTACATTTAGAAAAGGTATCAGATACGATGAAAGAATTGAGCGAGGAAATGAAAGGTTTAGAAAAATTAGTAGAGCAATTTAAAGTAGAAGAATAAGAAAATTGGCTTGATATTATTAGTAAAATGACGTTTATTTCGGTACAATAGGTAATGAATTTATAGAGGAAGTTCAAAAAGTCCGGTAAAGATAGCTGTCACATTTCTTCGTTGCATCGCCAGTCCGGTACTCATGTAGTGTCAGCTACATTCCGTATCCTCCTGGCCGCTGCGCCTCGAACTGTTCGGCTCTCTTTATCCTCCTTTTTGAACACGTATTGTTATAGGAGGGAAACAATCATGGCAATTGTTGATGTATCGATTATTCCAGTTGGAACAGGTAATCCAAGCGTAAGTGAGTATGTAGCAGAAGTACAAAAGGTGCTAGAGAAAAACGCTGATCGCGTGAAGTATCAATTAACACCGATGAACACAGTAATTGAAGGAGACCTTCCTGTATTACTTGAAGTCATTCAACAAATGCATGAAGTGCCATATACAAAAGGTGCAAAGCGTGTAGCGACAACAATTCGTATTGATGATCGCCGAGATAAAGAAAGCACGATGGAGAAAAAATTAAATTCTGTTCGTTCGAAATTATAGGGAAAAGCAGCGATTTTCGCTGCTTTTTTGTATGGATAAATTAGGTAAGGAAGGTGTATTCATGGTACACTTTTTTATTATCTATTGCATTGCCTAGTGAAGGAGGAAAGAGCGATGAGTGACAAGTTTAATGAGCAGTTTGATGGATTGCTTGAGAAGTATACAGAATTGCTATTAGGGGAGAGCAATGAGGAACGAAAAGAGCAAGTGCAAAAATGGGCGTTGTATTCTTATATTGCCAAGACAATGCCGGCGCTTGTAAAACACTGGAATGAGACATATCCAGATGGGAAAGAAGAGATGGTGCGTTTAATTTCTGATATTAAAAAATTGAATGACGAACATCGTAATGATAAATAAGAAGTAGAAACTATTTTGTAATTCTTTCATAAAAAACCGACAAAACCCCCTTTTCTTAGGCGGGAGAGAGCATCTGGCCATGCATAGAAGCGGTCAGTGCCTTTTTCCGCCCCATGCGAAGTAAAAACAGAAAGAGCAAACGAGTGTAGGTTACTCTTTATTCTGCATAGCAGGGATTTAGAGGTCGAAAAATTAAAATGGATTTATATAAAAAGGTAAAGAGCGATAAATGAGAAGAACCAGAATCATTGGCGTTGTCGGTATCGTTTTACTTATATATACATCAATTAAAAAACCGACAAAACCCCCTTTTCTTAGGCGGGAGAGAGCATCTGGCCATGCATAGAAGCGGTCAGTGCCTTTTTCCGCCCCATGCGAAGTAAA